>JAEWYD010000017.1 GCA_023462275.1 Actinomycetes bacterium | reverse complement strand
GTGGTCGTGACCGCCGACCGCCGGTCCGCCGAGCTCGCGGCCGCCCTCGAGCGGCGGGGGGCGGTCGTCCGGCACGCGCCGGCCCTGAGCATCGTGCCGCACGCCGAGGACGCCCGGCTCCTGCGGGCGACGGCCGAGCTGGTGGCTGTCCCGCCCGACGTCGTCGTCGTGACGACCGGCATCGGCTTCCGTGGGTGGGTGGAGGCGGCGGACGCCGCCGGGCTCGCCGACCCGTTGCTCGAGGTGCTCGCGGGCGCGCGCCTGGTGGCGCGGGGCCCGAAGGCCCGGGGCGCGATCCAGGCGGTGGGGCTCCAGCCGGACTGGGTCGCGGAGTCCGAGAGCTCGGCGGAGATCGCTGCCGCGCTCCTCGACGACGGCGTCGCGGGCCAGCGCATCGCGGTGCAGCACCACGGCGCGGGCGCCGACGGGCTCGACGCCGCCTTCACCGCCGCCGGTGCGCTCGTCCAGGATCTCGTCGTGTACCGGTGGGGGCCGCCGCCGGATCCGCAGGCCGTGGCGGCGTCGGTGCGCGCGACGGCTGCGGGGGAGGTGGACGCGGTGGTGTTCACATCGGCGCCGGGGGCGCGGGCGTGGCTGGCCGCGGGCGACGAGGCCGGCGTCGGTCCCGCGCTCGTCCGGCGTTTCGGCGAGGGTGGCGTGGTGGCCGCCGCCGTGGGGCCCGTGACGGCGGCACCACTGGTCGAGCGGGGCGTCACGCCGCTGGTGCCCGATCGCGGTCGGCTCGGCTCGCTGGTGCGCGCGCTCGTCGGCAGGTTCGGCGGCCTCCCGCCCCTGCCGACCGTTGCCGGCCAGCTGCACGTGCGCCGTGGTGGCGCGGTGCTCGACGACCGGGTGCTCGCGCTGTCGCCGTCCGGCCTGGAGGTCCTCCGCCTGCTCGCGGCGGCGCGCGGCGGCGTCGTGCCGCGGTCTCGGCTGCTCGAGGCGTTGCCCGGGGCGTCCACCGACCCCCATGCGGCCGAGGTGGCCATCGCCCGCCTCCGGGAGGCCAGCGGCTCCCGCGACCTCGTCCGCACCGTGGTCAAGCGCGGCTACCGGCTCTCGGTCACAGGCGACGCGTGGCCCGTGCACCGGGCGGAGGGCATGGGTGCCTGAGACCGTCCTCGTCGCCTGCTCGCACGGCACGGACGACGTCGAGGGCAGAGCCGTGGTGGCGGGGGTCGTCGCGGACCTCGAGCGCCTCCGGCCGGGGCTGGCGGTGCGGCAGGCGTTCGTCGACGTCCAGGAGCCGCGGGTGGCCGACGTCGTCGCGCAGGTCGCCGCGGAGGGCCGCCGCGCGGTGGTGGTCCCGCTCCTGCTGTCCGCCGGCTTCCACGTGCACGTCGACATCGCCGCGGCCGTTGCGGGTCGGCCCGCCGTGGCGGCGGAGGCCCTGGGGCCGGACGTCCGGCTCGTCGCGTGCCTCGCGGACCGCCTGCGCGACGCGGGTGCGGGCGCGGGGGACGCGATCGTGCTGGCTGCCGCCGGTTCGAGTGACGCGCGCGCCGTCGAGTCGGTGGAGGTCACGGCGGACCTCCTCCGCGCCGCCTGGACGCTCGGGCCCGTCGCGGTCGGCTACGGCTCCGCGGCGCGGCCCCGGGTGCCCGACGCCGTCGCGCGCCTCCGGGCGCAGGGGGCGGCGCGGGTGGTGGTCGCGACCTACCTGCTGGCGCCGGGGTGGTTCCATCGACAGCTGGCGCGCTGCGGCGCCGACGCCGTCGCGGAGCCCCTGGCTCCCGACGTCCGCGTGCTGGACGTCGCGCTGGACCGGTACGACGCCGCGGCGGCACTGCTGGACGCCTGAACGCAGCGAAGGCCGCACCTCTCGGTGCGGCCTTCGCTGTCCTGCTGGTGGGCGATACTGGGATCGAACCAGTGACCTCTTCCGTGTCGAGGAAGCGCGCTACCCCTGCGCCAATCGCCCGTGTCGTGTTCGGTGGAGGTGGAGACGGGATTCGAACCCGTGTATACGGCTTTGCAGGCCGCTGCCTCGCCTCTCGGCCACTCCACCGTGAGGCCACGTGCCGAAACGGGATGTCGCCTCCGAGCGGACGACGGGATTCGAACCCGCGACCCTCACCTTGGCAAGGTGATGCTCTACCAACTGAGCCACGTCCGCGCTGCGCTTCCCGGCGTCTCCGCCGTTCTGCGTGCGTCCCAGACTCTAACTGACGGTCGCGACAAGAGTCCAACCGCGCCTGCCGGACCGCTCCCGGATCCCTCCCGTGCGGGGCCCGGAGGGCCCGTTACCGTGTGCCGGTGGCACTGCTCGGAGGGGACCGCGACACCGTGCCGGGCCACGCCTGGTTCCGGGGCCTGCGGCTCGCCCGGCCGGTCGAGTGCGTCGACCTGGCGGACGCCGGTGCGCTGGCCGGGGGAGGCGTCTGGGCGGTCGTCGCGGAGTTCGACGGGCCGTGGCGCGCGTGGCGCTTCGCGGACGTGGTCCGAGCGCCCGGACCGGTCGCCGCGCCCGCGGCCGAGCCGTGGCAGGGCCCGGCGGGCCCGTGGGAGACATCGCTCGACCGAGCGGCGTATCTGGCCGGCGTGCAGAGGGTTCGGGAGCTGATCCGGGCGGGGGAGGTGTACCAGGTCAACCTCTGCCGGGTGCTGTCCGCCCGTCTCGACCCCGCGGCGACGCGCGGCGCGGGTGGGGCAGGGACGCGCTGGGGGGAGCCCGACGCAGCAGCCCTCGCGGCGCGGCTGCTCTCCGGCAACCCGGCGCCGTACGCCGGCGGCGTGCACGTCCCGCTGGCGAGCGGGCTCCGGCCCGTGTGGACCGTGACGGCGTCGCCGGAGCTCTTCCTCCGGGTGGAGGACGGCGTGGTCGCCTCGGGGCCCATCAAGGGCACGGCGGCGTCGGCCGGGGGCCTGACGGCGAAGGACGCCGCCGAGAACGTCATGATCGCCGACATGGTCCGCAACGACCTGCAGCGGGTGTGCGCGCCGGGCACCGTCGAGGTGACCGACCTCCTCCGCGTCGAGGAGCACCCGGGTCTGGTGCACCTCGTCACGACGGTCGCCGGGCGCCTGCGGCCGGGGGTCGGGTGGGCGGAGATGCTCGCGGCGACGTTCCCGCCCGCGTCCGTCTCCGGGGCACCGCGGTCGACGGCGCTGCGCACGATCTGCGCCCTCGAGCCCGTCGCCCGGGGGACCTACTGCGGCGCGGTCGGCTGGGTGGACGCGGAGGCCGGCCGCGCGGAGCTGGCCGTCGGCATCCGGACGTTCTCGTGGGACGCCGGGGACGAGCACCTGCGCTTCGGGACGGGCGCCGGCATCACCTGGGACAGCGACCCGGTGACGGAGTGGGCCGAGACGGAGCTGAAGGCGGCGCGCCTCCTGGCGCTCGCCGGGCGCCCGTGAGCGAGGATGGCGGTCGGGCGACGGAAGGAGCCGACGTGGCTGTGGTGGTCTGGGTGGACGGGCGGCTGCACGCCCCCGAGGAGCCCGTGCTGACGGCGCTGGACCACGGCGTGACCGTGGGGGACGGCGTCTTCGAGACGTGCGGCGTGGTGCGCGGGCAGGCGTTCGCGCTGACGCGGCACCTCGAGCGTCTGACGCACTCGGCGGTGGGCATCGGGCTCGCGCCACCGGACCTGGACGCCGTCCGGTCCGGCGTGGCGGACGTCCTGGCGGCCGGCTCCGACGTCGGGCGCGTGCGCGTCATGGTGACCGCCGGCGTCGGTCCTCTCGGGTCCGGCCGGCTGCCCAGCCGCCAGACGGTGATCGTCACCGCCGGCCCGGCCGCCCCGCCGGCGCCCGTCCGGGTGGTGCGGGCACCGTGGGTCCGCAACGAGCGCTCCGCCGTCGCGGGGCTCAAGACGACGTCGTACGCGGAGAACCCGGTGCTCGTTGCCTGGGCTGCGCAGCGGGGCGCCGACGAGGTCGTCGTCGCGAACACCGTCGGGGAGCTCTGCGAGGGCAGCGCCACGAACACGTTCGTCGAGATCGGCGGCGAGCTGGTCACGCCGCCGCTGTCGAGCGGCTGCCTCGGCGGCATCACGCGGGAGCTGGTGCTCGAGTGGTCGGCGGAGGCGGGGCTGCCCGTCCGGGAGGCCGCCCCGGGCGAGCTGCCCTTCACGGTGCTCGAGGAGGTCCTGGCAGGGCGCGCCACGATGGCGGCCACGGGTTCGGTCCGGACCTTCGTGCCCGTCGTCGCGCTGGACGGCGTGCCACTTGCGGTGGGACCGCTGACGGCGCAGGTGCAGGCCCTCTACGCGGAGCGCGAGGGGGCCGGCGACCTGGACCCGTGACCGCCGCGGACGTCGTCAGGCGTCGAGCAGGCTCACGATCAGGCGGGAGATCTCGTCCTCCATGCGGCTGCTCTCGGAGCCGAAGGGGACGAGCACGGTGGTGGCCGCAACGAAGCGCGCGAACGGCTCGGCCGGGCCGGCCAGGAGCGCGTCGCCCTCCACGCCGCTGAGCGCGAGCAGGATGAACGTCGGGTCCTCGTCGCGCCAGATGCGCACGTCGCCGGTGCCGGCGGGGGAGGACGGGTCAGCGAGAACGCCCTGGGCGATGAGCTCTCGGCCGATCAGCCAGGTGCAGTTCGACTGCGTGCCGGTGAACTCCATGCGGACCGTGTACGGGTCCGAGGCGTCGAACGTCAGCTCGGCGCGGATGGGCAGTACGGAGGCGTCGGAGAGCACCAGGTGCATCGCGACGACCTCACGCACGTCGGGCAGGGCTCCCGCCATCGCCACCCCTCTCCGTCATCGTCGTCGACCGTACCGTCCGCACCGGTGTCGCGGCCCGTGCCACATCGTGGCGTGCCCGAGGGCCCGGCGCCAGTCACCGTCCATCACTTGTGTATCATCGGGGCGTTGCCGTGAGCCGAGCTCGCGGAGACGCGGGCGATTGGCTCAGTGGTAGAGCGCCTCGTTCAC
Organism: Actinomycetes bacterium; assembly: GCA_023462275.1. GTDB lineage: Bacteria > Actinomycetota > Actinomycetes > Actinomycetales > Cellulomonadaceae > Actinotalea. The sequence goes on along the minus strand of JAEWYD010000017.1, from coordinate 23,556 downwards.
ACCGAGGAGGTCACTGGTTCGAACCCAGTATCGCCCACCGCATGTGACGAGGGAGATAGGCCAAACGGGCGTAGTTCAGCCCGAGGGCCACTCCATCGGGTGAGTCCAGGGACTTTGGTCCTTGCGCGCCCGGGCGACCGCCCGGCTGCCGGGTGGTTCGACCCGGGAGGTTCGACGGGCCGGGACGCCGTGCCGGGCTCCGCGCGACGGCTCGGTAGCATCGGGGACGCCGAACACCGACTCGAAGAGGATCCCGTGTCCCAGATCTCCGTGACCATCGACGGCGTCGACCGCGAGTGTGCCGAGGGCACGACCGCGGCGGAGCTGTTCGCCGACCGACGCGACGTCGTCGTCGCCCGCGTGAACGGGGAGCTGACCGACCTGGCCGCCGCGCTGCCCGCCGGCGCCACGGTCGAAGGGGTGACCATCGGCTCACCCGACGGGCTCGCCGTGCTGCGGCACTCGGCCGCGCACGTCCTGGCCCAGGCGGTGCAGGAGGTGAACCCGAAGGCGCGGCTCGGCATCGGGCCGCCCATCACCGACGGGTTCTACTACGACTTCGACGTCGAGACCCCGTTCACGCCGGAGGACCTGCGCGCCCTCGAGAAGGTCATGGCCCGCATCGTCAAGGAGGGCCAGACCTTCCGGCGCTGGGAGGTCACGGAGGCCGAGGCCCGGGCCGAGCTCGCCGCCGAGCCCTACAAGCTGGAGCTGATCGGCCTCAAGGGCACCGCGGACGCCGCCGAGGGCGCCTCCGTCGAGGTCGGCCTCGGCGGTCTGACGATCTACCAGAACGTCCGGCGCGACGGCACGGTCGCGTGGCAGGACCTGTGCCGCGGCCCCCACCTGCCGTCCACCCGCCTGATCGCGAACGGCTTCCAGCTCATGCGGTCCGCTGCCGCCTACTGGCGCGGGTCGGAGAAGAACCCGCAGCTCCAGCGCGTCTACGGCACGGCGTGGCCGACGAAGGACGAGCTCCGCGCGCACCTCGACCGGCTCGCGGAGGCCGAGCGCCGTGACCACCGCCGCCTCGGCAACGAGCTCGACCTGTTCTCGTTCCCGGACGAGATCGGCTCGGGCCTGGCGGTCTTCCACCCCAAGGGCGGCATCGTCCGCATGGAGATGGAGGACTACTCCCGGCGTAAGCACGTGGAGGCGGGCTACTCGTTCGTCAACACGCCGCACATCACGAAGGCCCGGCTGTTCGAGACGTCGCGCCACCTCGACTGGTACGCGGACGGGATGTACCCCCCGATGCGGCTCGACGAGGAGCGCGACGCCGACGGCACCCTGCGGCGCGCCGGCCAGGACTACTACCTGAAGCCGATGAACTGCCCGATGCACAACCTCATCTACTCCTCGCGCGGGCGGTCGTACCGCGAGCTGCCGCTGCGGCTCTTCGAGTTCGGCACCGTCTACCGCTACGAGAAGTCCGGCGTCGTGCACGGGATGACGCGCGCCCGCGGCTTCACGCAGGACGACGCGCACATCTACACGACGCGCGAGCAGATGCGGGACGAGCTGGCGTCGCTGCTGACGTTCGTCCTGGACCTGCTGCGGGACTACGGCCTCGCCGAGTTCTACCTGGAGCTCTCGACCCGCGACCCGGAGAAGTCCGTCGGGGACGACGCCACGTGGGCCGAGGCGACCGAGACCCTCCGGGAGGTCGCCACGGCGTCGGGGCTGGACCTCGTCGACGACCCGGGCGGCGCCGCGTTCTACGGTCCGAAGATCTCCGTCCAGGCGAAGGACGCGATCGGCCGCACGTGGCAGCTGTCCACGATCCAGCTCGACTTCTTCGAGCCGGAGCTCTTCGAGCTCGAGTACACCGCGGCCGACGGCTCGCGGCAGCGGCCGGTGATGATCCACCGCGCGCTCTTCGGCTCGATCGAGCGGTTCTTCGCCATCCTGGTCGAGCACTACGCCGGTGCGTTCCCCGCCTGGCTGGCTCCCGTCCAGGTGCTCGCGGTCCCCGTGGCGGAGCCGTTCAACGACTACCTGGCAGACGTCGTCGCGCAGCTGCGCGCGCAGGGCATCCGGGCGGAGCTCGACACCTCCGACGACCGGTTCGGCAAGAAGATCCGCAACGCGGCCACGCAGAAGGTGCCCTTCGTGCTCATCGCGGGCGGCGAGGACGTCGCGGCCGGGGCGGTCTCGTTCCGCTATCGCGACGGGCGCCAGGACAACGGGGTGCCCGTCGAGGAGGCCGTCGCACGGGTCGTGCGCGCGGTTCGCGAGCGCACGGCGGTCTGAGGCGTGGAGACCGAAGCAGCCTCGGGCCTCCCGGGTGACCCGGACGGCCTCGAGCGGCTCTGGACGCCGCACCGGATGGCGTACCTCGGCGGGCAGGACAAGCCCGCCGGGGGCGGCACCGACGCGTGCCCGTTCTGCCGGGCACAGGGCCTGTCCGACGACGCCGGGCTGGTTGTCGCGCGCGGGCGGACCGCGTTCGTGGTGCTCAACCTCTACCCGTACAACTCCGGGCACCTGATGGTGCTGCCGTACCGGCACGTCGCCGACTACACGGAGCTGGACGCGGCCGAGACCGCGGAGCTCGCGACGATGACCCAGACGGCGATTGCCGTCCTGCGGGCTGTGTACGGGCCGCAGGGCTTCAACCTCGGCATCAACCAGGGCGCCGTCGCCGGCGCCGGCATCGCGGCCCACCTGCACCAGCACGTGGTGCCCCGGTGGGAGGGCGACGCGAACTTCATGCCCATCGTCGCCCGGACGAAGACCGTGCCCGAGCTGCTGGCCGGCACCCGGGAGAAGCTGGCGGCCGCCTGGCCGCGCGAAGCCCAGGAGGAGCTGTGCTGAGCCGTTTGCGTGGGGTCACCACCCGGCTGCTGACGCCGATCGCCAAGGCGCTGCTGCGGATGGGGCTGAGCCCCGACGCGGTCACGATCCTGGGCACCCTTGGCGTCGTCGTGGCGGCGCTCTGGCTGTACCCGACCGGGCACCTGTTCGTGGGCACGCTGGTGATCTGGTTCTTCGCGATGAACGACCTCGTCGACGGCCTGATGGCACGGCTGTCCGGCCGGAGCGGCCCCTGGGGGGCGTTCCTGGACTCGACCCTGGACAGGTTCGCCGACGGCGCCGTGTTCACCGGCCTGGTCCTGTGGCTCGCCAGCCGCGGCGACCAGGACCTCGGTGCCGCGTTCGGTCTGGGGTGCCTCGTGCTCGGCTCGATCGTGCCGTACGCGCGGGCCCGCGCCGAGGGCCTCGGGATGACTGCGAGCGTCGGCATCGCCGAGCGCGGCGACCGCCTGACGGCGGCCCTGACCGCGGCCGGGCTCGTCGGCCTCGGCGTCACACCGGTGCTCCTGACCGTTGTGCTCGGTCTCCTCGCCGTCGCCAGCCTCGTCACCGTGATCCAGCGGATGGCCGTGGTGCGCCAGCAGGTGACGGCCGTCGCCCGGGCCGCCGCAGCGGCGTCGACCGAGGCGCCGGACGCGGCGTCGTGAGACGACCGGGCGCCGGGCGGCTCACGCTGGCCGCCTTCCGGTTCTTCGGCTGGGCCCCCGAGGTCCTGTCGCGCGCCGTCATGCGCGTGGCCGCGGATGCCGCCTGGCTGCTGCGAGCCGGCGGCGTCCGGCAGCTCGAGGCGAACCTGGCGACCGTGCGCCGCGGCGCGACCGGCCGCGAGCTGCGCCGCCTCAGCCGCGAGGGCATGCGCACCTACTTCCGCTACTACGCCGAGACGTTCGCGCTGCCGAGCCTGACCCCCGAGCAGGTCGACGCGCGGGTCCGCACCGTGAACACCGACGAGGTGCTCGCTGAGTGCGGGCACGGGCGGGCGGTGGTGCTCGCGCTCGGTCACCAGGGGAACTGGGACCTCGCCGGTGCCTGGGCGGCCGTGCACCTGGCGCCCGCCACGACGGTGGCCGAGCGCCTGGACCCGCCCGAGATGTACGAGGCGTTCCTGCGCACGCGGGAGGCCATCGGGCTGACGATCATCCCCCTCGACGCGGGCCAGGACGTGTTCCGACAGCTCGTCCGGGTGGTCCGGGGCGGCAACGTCATCGTGCCCCTGCTGGCCGACCGGGACCTGACCGCCCGGGGCGTCGAGGTGGACCTGCTGGGGGAGCGCGCGCGCGTTGCGGCCGGCCCGGCAGCCCTGGCCGTGGCGACCGGCGCGACGCTCGTGCCCGTGGCTCTCCGGCACGAGCGGCTGCGCGGCGCGCGTCGCCGAGCGGCCGGGAGCCCGTGGGGCATCGTCGTGACGTTCTTCCCGGCGGTCCGCCCGCCCGCGGACCTTCCGCGCACGGAGCAGGTGCGGGCGCTGACCCAAGCCTGGGTGGACGTGCTCGGCGCCGACATCGCGCAGCACCCCACGCACTGGCACATGCTGCAGAAGGTCTTCGTCGCGCACCTCGACCCCGCCCGGTACGCGGCCACCCTGGCGAAGGCGGAGGAGGCCTCGTGAGCGGCGCGCTGCGCATCGGCATCGTGTGCCCGTACTCGTTCGACGTCCCGGGCGGCGTGCAGTTCCACGTCCGCGACCTCGCCGAGGCGCTCCAGGCCCGGGGGCACACCGTCTCCGTGCTGGCGCCCGCCGACGACGACACCCCCGTCCCGGACTACATCACGCCGGCCGGCAAGGCCGTCCCGGTCCGGTACAACGGCTCCGTCGCGCGCATGACGTTCGGCCCGATGAGCGCCCGCCGGGTGCGCAAGTGGCTGGTCGCCGGCGAGTTCGACATCCTGCACCTGCACGAGCCGGTGACGCCGAGCCTAGGCATGCTCGCCCTCTGGGTGGCGACCGGGCCGATCGTCGCGACCTTCCACACGGCGCTGCTGCGGTCGCGGGCGCTCCAGGTCGCCTATCCCGTGGTGCGGCCGAGCCTGGAGAAGATCTCTGCACGGATCGCCGTCTCGGAGGACGCGCGTCGCACGCTGGTCGAGCACCTCGGTGGCGACGCCGTGGTGATCCCCAACGGCGTCTACGCGGACCGCTTCGAGGCGGCGCAGCCGGTGCCGGAGTGGACCGGGACCCCGCAGCGGCCCACCATCGCCTTCCTCGGGCGGCTGGACGAGCCGCGCAAGGGTCTTCCGGTGCTCATGGCGGCGGTGCCCGCCGTGCTGGCCGAGCACCCGGGTGCGCGGTTCCTTGTGGCCGGGCGTGGCGAGGGTGCCGAGGAGGCCCGCGCCGCGCTCGGCGACGCCGCCGGGGCCATCGAGATCCTCGGCCCGATCTCCGACGACGAGAAGGCGCGGCTCCTCAGCTCTGTGGACGTGTACTGCGCACCCCATACGGGCGGCGAGAGCTTCGGCATCGTGCTCGTCGAGGCGATGAGCGCCGGGGCCGCCGTGGTCGCGAGCGACCTGGGTGCCTTCCGCCGCGTGCTCGACGAGGGCGCCGCCGGGGTGCTCTTCCGCAACGGCGACAGCGCCGACCTCGCCCGCACGCTGAACCGGGTGCTGGCGGACGCGGACCTGCGGGCGGCGACGGCCGCCCACGCGGCTCAGGTGGTGCGGCGGTACGACTGGTCGGTCGTGACGGACCAGGTGCTCACGGTGTACGAGATGGTCCTGTCCGGCTCGACCCCCGGCGTGCGGGTCTCGGAGGACCCGGCGTCCGTGCGCAGCGGGAGGTGGACGGAGCGATGACCTGGTCCGAGCTCACGCTGGTCGTCGCGGGGGCGGCGCTGCTGCTGGCCTGGTTCGTCTGGGTCGTCGCGAGCCGTCTGGACCGGCTGCACCGCAAGGTGGCGACGTCGCGGGCCGCGCTGGAGAACCAGCTCGTGCGCCGGGCGTCGGTCGCCGCAGAGCTCGCGGCCTCGGGGCTCTTGGACCCGGTCAGCTCCGTGCTCGTCGGCGAGGCTGCGTGGACCGCCCTGTCGGCCGGGGGCCACGGGCGGGCGGAGCTCGTCGCCGCGCTGCCCGACCTGGAGCGGATGCTCAGGCGTCCGGACGGGGCCGACGCCGGTCGCACGGAGTCGTCGGAGGGCTCGGGGCCCGGCGAGCGCGCCCGCGCGGAGAGCGACCTGTCCCGGACGGTCCGGGAGGCGCTGGCCGATGCCGCCGAGGCGGAGGCGATCCTGGCCGAGCCGGGCGGGCTGGAGCTGCTCAGCGCGCTCGCCGCCGCCTGGTACCGCGTCCAGCTCGCCCGCCGCTTCCACAACGAGGCGGTCGCGCAGACCCAGCGCGTCCGGCGCAAGGTGGTCGTGCGCGCGCTGCGCCTGCACGGGCACGCCGTGATGCCGCAGACCGTGGAGATCGACGACGCCTGGCCCGAGCCGCTGCAGCGGATGCAGCAGGCTGCCTGAGCGTCGCGGGGTCCGGTCGCGCGGCGGACGCCGTGGGAATGCGGTGGCGCGGCCGGACTAGGATTGGCTCGCGCCGCGGCGAGGACGCGCGGCGGCCCGCCTCGCACGCCGCCGAGCACGCCGGACGGGAACCCACCCCACGCGACCAAGGGACAGATGTGACCACCGAGAGCCAGCCCCTCATCGGCACTGCGAAGGTCAAGCGCGGCATGGCCGAGATGCTCAAGGGCGGTGTGATCATGGACGTGGTCACGGCCGACCAGGCGAAGATCGCCGAGGACGCCGGTGCGGTGGCCGTCATGGCCCTCGAGCGCGTCCCCGCGGACATCCGCGCCCAGGGCGGCGTGGCCCGCATGAGCGACCCGGACCTGATCCAGGGCATCATCGACGCGGTCTCGATCCCGGTGATGGCCAAGGCGCGCATCGGGCACTTCGTCGAGGCGCAGGTGCTGCAGTCCCTCGGCGTCGACTACGTCGACGAGTCGGAGGTGCTGACGCCCGCCGACTACGCGCACCACATCGACAAGTGGCAGTTCACGGTGCCCTTCGTCTGCGGGGCCACGAACCTGGGGGAGGCGCTGCGGCGCATCACCGAGGGCGCGGCGATGATCCGCTCGAAGGGCGAGGCCGGCACCGGCGACGTGTCCAACGCGACGACCCACATGCGGCAGATCCGGGACGAGATCCGCCGCCTCACGTCCCTGCCCGAGGACGAGCTGTACGTGGCGGCCAAGGAGCTGCAGGCCCCGTACGACCTCGTGAAGGAGGTCGCGCAGGCCGGGAAGCTGCCGGTCGTGCTCTTCACCGCCGGGGGCATCGCGACGCCCGCCGACGCCGCGATGATGATGCAGCTGGGCGCCGAGGGCGTCTTCGTGGGGTCGGGCATCTTCAAGTCCGGCGACCCGGCGAAGCGGGCCGCGGCCATCGTCAAGGCGACGACGTTCTACGACGACCCCGCGGTCATCGCGGACGTCTCGCGCGGGCTGGGCGAGGCCATGGTCGGCATCAACGTCGAGGACGTCCCGGAGCCGCACCGGCTGGCCGAGCGCGGCTGGTGACCGACGCCGCTGGACGGCCCGGCGAGCCGGGGCCGGCAGGCGTCGGGGTGAGCCAGCTCGGTCCGGACTGGGTGGAGGGCCCCGACGGCGTGCCGTCCCGACGCGGCGCGCGCCTGATCCTGCTGGACGCGGAGGACCGCGTCCTGATGGTGCGCGGGCACGACGTCGACGACCCGGGCCGGTCCTGGTGGTTCACCGTGGGCGGCGGCATCGAGCCCGGCGAGGCTGCCGTCGACGCGGCCGTGCGGGAGCTGGCCGAGGAGGCGGGCCTGGTCGTCCCCGCCGCTGACGTGGCCGGGCCGGTCGCGACGCGGCGGGCGGTGTTCGACTTCGCCCGGCGCAGCGTGCGGCAGGACGAGGAGTTCTTCCTCGCCCGGATCGCCGAGCCCGGCCCGCTCGTCACCCGCGGCTGGACCGACGTCGAGCGGGCGTTCATGGACGAGGTCCGCTGGTGGGACCTGGACGCCCTCGAGCGCGTCGCGGTGACGGTCTACCCCGAGGGCTTCGTCCCGCTGGTGCGGGACCTCCTGGACGGCTGGGACGGCATCCTGCGTCGGCTCCCGGACGAGGGCGTCGGGCCCCGGAAGGGCTGACGCCCGCGGCAGGGCGCGCGCCGTCCGATGCGGGCGCTCTACTGCGGCGGGGTCAGCAGCCCGGGCCGTGCGGGTCGTCCCGGCAGTCCGCGGCGACCAGGTGCGTCCGGCGCTCCTCGGCGGTGAGCGGCGGGCTGGCGGTCGTGGTCGTGGCGGTCCCCACGACGGGGAGCCAGGCGGCGGTCCCGACGAGCCGGTAGCGCCCCGAGTACTCCGTCGTGAGCGTGACGACGTAGGTCCCGACGCGGCCGTACGCGTGGTCGACGTCGTGGTCCGGGTAGGGGTGGCCCGCGCTGGTGGTGACGACCGGCGGTGCGCCGTCGCCGAAGTCCCACGTGAAGGCGGTGGGCGTGGCCTCCACCTCGACGGGGACGCCCAGGAGGGTGGTCTCCAGGCGCTGCGGGGCCGGGTCGGTGTAGACGATCGTCGGCACACCGACGAGGACGGAGCCGCCGCCGGGCTGCGTCGTGAGCGGGCCGGGCGCCAGCGGCAGACGGCGGAAGTCCGCCTCCGACAGCACGGGCACCGCGTCCTGCGGGCAGGTCCAGCCGAGTGCGAGGGTCGGCGTCTGCCACGGGCTCGTCGGTGTGGCGCGCTGGCGGCGCCACACCGGGGGCACCGGCTGCTCGCCCGCGCAGTCCGGCAGCGGGGTGTTCGGGTCGTACCCGGTGCACAGGGTGTTCCATGCGCCGGACCGCTGGGTGCCGCACAGGTCCTCGCGGGTGTACTCCACGAGGCGCTCGGCCGCACTGGTGGCCTGGGACCGCGCGATGACCCCCGCAGCGGTCACGGCGTTGAGCTCCACGGCGTCGCCCGACGCGATCGCGTCGTGCTCGACGGCCGAGGCTCGACCGCTCGGCACGGCGAGGCCGAGCACGATCGCTGCGACGGCGAGTGGGCCGCGGGCGATTGGGCTGCGGTGCTCAGCCCGCGACACGATCGGTCTCGTTGAACGTCGCCTCGCGAACCAGCCATCGATCGCCCTCGCGGACGACCGAGAGGTCCACCCGGTAGGTCACGGTGTCGGGGAACGTCTCGGAGACCGTGCCGTCCGTCGCCTCCGTGTGGGAGGGCGCCTGTACCAGGGTCATTTGGACGGCCCACCAGTGACCCTGCTCGACCTCGAGGGCGGTCATGTCGTTGACGATGTCGGTGCCCCCCACCGAGTGGGAGCCACTGGCCACCTGGGCCCTGACGGCCTCCGCAACGTTCGTGCAGTAGATGCAGTCGGGGTGGCTCGCATCCGTCCACGCCTGGAGATCGTTCGTCGCGAATGCGTAGGCGAACAACTGGACGAAGTACGCCGCGAAGGCCTCGGCGCCGGCCGAGTCGACGGTGTCCATCGCTGCCGGCCGCTCGGGCGGCACCGCCGCGGGGTCCACCGGGCTGGGACTCGGGGACGGCTCGACCGGCGCGGATGGCGACAGGCTCACCGGGGCGTCCGGCGTCGGCGGGGGCTCGGACCCCGCTCCACCGCACCCTGCCGACCCCGCGGCGACGGCCGCCGTGATCGTCAGGACCAGCACCAGGCGCGCGTGCGCCATCCCGCCGTCGTGGCCGCCCGGGCGCGCGAGCGTCGTCCCCCTGCTACGCATGGCCCGCAACCTACCGCGTACCGGACAATCCGGTCAGGCGCGGACGTCCCTTGTGGACGGGCGGCGCTCCTTCGCGCGTGGCTACCGGAGCCCCTGGGCCCGGGCGTTGCCGCGCCGGACCCCCCAGAGGATCCCGCCGACGACGAGGAGCACGAGCGCGACGAGGCCGAGGAACACGCCGCCGAGGATGCCGGCGACGCCGCCGAAGAGGCCGCCGAGGAAGCTGCTCATCCCCGCGTCGCGCACCACGTACAGCTGTGCCTCGCCGCCGTCGGCCGGGGCGGGAGCCTCGATGACGTAGGGACCTGCGGCGACGGCCCGGAAGCTCGCGATGGCCTCGGCGTGGGTCCCCGACATGTCGACGTTCATCGAGACCGTGGCGGGCCCGACCGAGACCTGCGAGCCGCCCGGCCCGGTGACGGCGGGCGGTGCCGACAGCCGACCGCTCGCCGACCCCGTGCGCACGAGGAAGAGGGCGTAGTCCGTGTCGGCCGCCAGGTCGACGGTGCCCGTGCCCGGGGCGGAAACCGACGCCAGGACGCCTTCACCGGTGGACCCGTCGAGCCGCAGCACGTCCGTCGGTGCGAGGCGCACCACGGCGACGATGCCCAGGACGAACGCTGCCACCGCGGCCAGCAGGACGACGACGCCCACCGCGACCGTCACCTTGGGGCCGGTGGTCGAGGTGCTCCGGGGTCGCGCGGGCGCGGGCGGGCCGTAGGCGTAGCCGTGCGGCGGCGGTACCGGCTGACCGGGGTACGGGGGCTGCGGGCCTGTCACGCGTCGATGCTAGACGTGCGCGGACCGGGCGCGGGGCGCCGTCCGAGGGCGACGACACATCCCTGCTACCGGGCGGTAACACCCAGGTGCACGCGGCCGCTACGGTCGGATCCATGCCGATGATCACGTCCCCGGTCGCGGACATCCCGCCGTCGGGCATCCGGATGCTCATGGAGCTCGCCCTGCGCGACCCGCAGGCCCTCCGGCTCGAGGTGGGGGAGCCGGACACGAGCACCCCCGCGCACGTCATCCGGGCAGCGGCGGACGACGCTGCCGCGGGGCACACCGGGTACACCTCGAGCGTGGGGTGCGCCGAGCTGCGCGAAGCCCTGGCCGCGAAGGTGTCCGGGACCACGGGCCGGGTCACGACGCCGGACGAGGTCCTGGTCACCCACGGTGCGATGCACGGCCTGTCCATGGCGCTGGCCACCGTGCTCGGCCCGGGGGAGGAGGTGCTCGTGCCCGACCCGGAGTTCCCGAACTGGCGCATGGCCGCGGTGGCGGCCGGCGGCGTCGTGCGCACGTACCCCACCCTGGCGCACCGCGGCTTCGTGCCGGACGTCGCCGACGTCGAGGCCGCCGTCACGTCGAGCACGCGCGCGATCGTCGTGTGCTCGCCGAACAACCCGACGGGCGCCGTGTACCCCGCCGAGGTCCTGCGGGGGATCCTCGACGTCGCGAAGCGCCACGACCTGTGGGTGCTGAGCGACGAGTGCTACGAGGAGTTCACCTTCGACGGCCCGCACGTCGGCCTGACCGGGATGGACGCGGACGGTCGGGTCCTGACGTTCTTCAGCTTCTCCAAGGCGCACGCCATGACGGGCTGGCGCGTCGGCTACGCGGTCGTGCCCGACGCCGGTCTGCGCGAGCTGCTCGAGCACCTCGCGGAGGCGACGGTCGCCTGCCCGTCCGTCGTGGCCCAGCGCGCGGCCCTGGCGGCCCTGCGGGGGCCGCAGGGCCACGTGGCCGCCGCGCGCGACGCGTACCGGGAGCGACGTGATGCCGCTGTGGCCCTCCTCGCCGAACGGGGCATCGGGTGCGTCCGGCCGGCAGGGGCCTTCTACCTCATGGTCGACGTCTCCTCCGCCACGACGGACAGCGAGGCGTTCGCCCTCCGCCTGCTCGCGGACCGACACGTCGCCGTCGCCCCGGGCGCCGCCTTCGGACCCGGCGGCGAGGGCATGGTGCGCGTCTCCCTCGCGGCCCGCCGCGCGACCCTGCTCGAGGGCCTCGATCGTCTCGCCGGGCTCGTCGCCGACTGGCCCGGGACGGACCACCCGTCGCGGGCCGCCACGGGCGCCCTCGCGAGCGCCGGCTGAGCCGCCGGGCGGGGTCCGGCCCCGGGCGGACCGGCAGCCGACGCCTAGAATCGCCCCTCATGACCCACGGAACCCCCACCATCGGCGTGCTCGCCCTGCAGGGCGACGTGCGCGAGCACGTGGCCGCCGTCGAGGCGAGCGGCGCCGTGGGCGTCCCCGTGCGGCGACCCGACGAGCTGGGGGCGGTCGACGGCATCGTCCTGCCGGGCGGGGAGTCGACGACGATCGACAAGCTCCTGCGCGCCTTCGGTCTGTTCGAGCCGCTCCGGTCGGCGATCCGCGCCGGGCTGCCCGCCTTCGGCTCGTGCGCCGGGATGATCCTGCTCGCGGACCGCGTCACGGGCGGCACCGCGGACCAGCAGACCCTCGGCGGCCTCGACATGACGGTGCGGCGCAACGCCTTCGGACGCCAGGTGGACTCCTTCGAGACGGACCTCGTGGTGGAGGGGGTCGCCGACAGCGCGGCGCGCCCCGTCCACGCCGTCTTCATCCGGGCGCCGTGGGTGGAGGAGGTGGGGCCGCGGGTCGAGGTCCTCGCGCGCGTCACGTCGGGGGCCGCCGCCGGTAGGATCGTCGCGGTGCGCGAGCGCGACGTGCTGGCCACGTCCTTCCACCCCGAGATCACGGGGGACCAGCGGCTGCACCGGCTTTTCGTCCAGATCGTCACCGAGCGCGTCGTCACCGAGCGCGGTTGAGGGGTACTGCAGCATGTCCGGTCACTCCAAGTGGGCAACGACCAAGCACAAGAAGGCTGTGGTCGACGCCAAGCGAGCCAAGCTCTTCGCCAAGCTGATCAAGAACGTCGAGGTGGCCGCGCGTGTCGGCGGCGGCGACCCCGCCGGCAACCCGACGCTGTTCGACGCGATCCAGAAGGCGAAGAAGTCGTCGGTGCCGAACGACAACATCGATCGCGCCCTCAAGCGCGGCTCCGGCCAGGAGGCCGGGGGCGCCGACTACCAGACGATCATGTACGAGGGCTACGGCCCCGGCGGCATCGCCGTCCTCGTGGAGTGCCTCACGGACAACCGCAACCGTGCGGCGTCCGACGTCCGCGTCGCGTTCACGCGCAACGGCGGCACGATGGCGGACCCGGGCTCGGTCTCGTATCTGTTCTCCCGCCGCGGCGTCGTCCTGGTGCCCAAGGCCGACGGCCTGACCGAGGACGACGTGCTCGGCGCGGTCCTGGACGCCGGCGCCGAGGAGGTCAACGACCTCGGGGACAGCTTCGAGGTGATGAGCGAGCCGGGCGACGTCGTCGCGGTGCGTACCGCCCTGCAGGACGCCGGCGTCGACTACGACTCCGCCGAGGTCCAGTTCGTGCCCGCCACCCAGGTCGAGGTGGACATCGACGGCGCACGCAAGATCCTGCGCCTCATCGATGCGCTGGAGGACTCCGACGACGTGCAGAACGTCTTCGCCAACTTCGACGCCTCCGACGACGTGCTGGCCGAGCTCGAGGACGAGGACTGACCGACCCGGCTCCGGGCCCGTCCGCGCCGTGCGCGGGCGGGCCCTGCTCGCCCCGGCGACACGCCGTCGCGCGCCCCCCGAGCACAGCGCTCCCGCCCAGGGCCGACACTTGTCGGGTGCGCGTCCTCGGAGTCGACCCCGGCCTGACCCGGTGCGGGCTCGGCGTCGTCGACTCGATGCCCGGGCGCCGCGTGATGCTGACGGCCGTCGCGGTCGCGCGCTCGGCGCCGTCGGAGGACGCGGCGATACGGCTGCGCGTCATCGGTGACGAGGTCGAGGAGTGGCTCGACCGCTACGCACCCGACGCGGTCGCGGTGGAACGCGTCTTCGCGCAGCACAACGTGCGGACCGTGATGGGCACCGCCCAGGTGTCCGGCGTCGTCATGGTGGCGGCCGCGCGGCGCGGCATCCCCGTCGCCCTGCACACGCCGAGCGAGGTCAAGGCGGCCGTCACGGGCAACGGGCGGGCCCCGAAGGCCCAGGTGCAGGCGATGGTCGCCCACGTCCTCGGCCTGGCCGAGCCGCCGAAGCCCGCCGACGCGGCCGATGCCCTGGCGCTGGCCATCTGCCACCTGTGGCGGCCGATCGGCGTCGTGCACGCGGCCGTGACCACCAGCCGGACGGCGGCACAGCAGGCCTGGGCCCAGGCGGAGGCCGCGGCGCGCCTCCGCGAGCGGTGACGTCCGGCTGTTACGGTCGTACACATGTTCGCTCAGGAGCTCGCGTGATCGCCTCGGTGCGGGGCCGCGTCCTCGACCTCCGGCTCGACGCCGTCGTCGTCGAGGTCGGCGGTGTCGGCCTGCTCGCGTACGCGACGCCGGCCACGCTCGCCGGCCTGCGGATCGGCCAGGAGGCGTCGCTCGCCACGTCGTTGGTCGTCCGGGAGGACGCCCTGACGCTCTACGGCTTCGCCGACGCCGACGAGCGCGAGGTCTTCGAGGCCGTCCAGACGGTCAGCGGCGTCGGGCCTCGCCTGGCGCTGGCGATGCTCGCCGTGCACAGCCCGGACGCCCTGCGGCGGGCGGTGGCGGGGGAGGACCTCGCCGCGCTCCAGCGGGTGCCCGGCATCGGCCGCAAGGGAGCCCAGCGGATCGTCCTCGAGCTCGGCGACCGCCTCGGCCCGGCGACGACCGCGGAGGACCAGTCGGCCCCCGCGGCGGACCATCGCGGGACGGTGGTCGAGGCGCTCGTCGGGCTCGGGTGGAACACGCGCGCGGCGGAGGACGCCGTCCGGGCCGTCGTGCCCGACGATGGCGGAGCGGTCGGGCCGCAGGACGTGTCGGCGGTGCTGCGCGCCGCCCTGCGCACGCTCGGGGGATCCCGTGGCTGAGGACCGCATCGTGACGGCCGAGGCCGAGGAGGTCGAGCGCGCGGCGGAGGCCGCGCTCCGCCCCCGTCGGCTGAGCGAGTTCGTCGGCCAGGAGGTGGTCCGCGAGCAGCTCGGCCTCGTGCTGCACGCGGCGATGGCGCGCGGCGGCGCGCCCGACCACGTGCTGCTCTCCGGTCCGCCCGGCCTGGGCAAGACGACGCTGGCGATGATCATCGCCGCCGAGCTCGGGACGTCGGTACGCGTCACGTCCGGCCCCGCGATCCAGCACGCGGGCGACCTGGCCGCCATCCTGTCGTCGCTCGAGGACGGCGAGGTGCTCTTCCTCGACGAGATCCACCGCCTCGCGCGGCCCGCGGAGGAGCTGCTCTACGTCGCGATGGAGGACTACCGGGTCGACGTCGTCGTGGGCAAGGGGGCCGGGGCCAACGCCATCGGCCTCACGCTGCCGCCGTTCACCGTGGTCGGGGCGACGACGCGGGCGGGGCTGCTCCCCGCACCGCTGCGCGACCGGTTCGGCTTCACCGGTCACCTGGAGTTCTACACGGACGCCGAGCTCGAGCGGGTCCTGACCCGGTCGGCGGGTCTTCTCGGCATCGACCTGGCGCCCGACGCCGCGGCGGAGATCGCGCGCCGGTCGCGCGGGACGCCGCGCATCGCCAACCGCCTCTTGCGGCGGGTGCGGGACTGGGCCCAGGTGCGGGGGAGCGGCACGTGCGACCGGGCGGCCGCGCGGGCCGCGCTCGAGGTCTACGAGGTGGACGAGCTCGGCCTCGACCGCCTCGACCGGGCGGTGCTGCGCGCCCTCTGCACGCGCTTCGGGGGCGGGCCGGTGGGCCTGACGACCCTGGCGGTCGCCGTCGGCGAGGAGCCGGAGACGGTGGAGACGGTGGCCGAGCCCTTCCTCGTGCGCGAGGGCCTGCTCGGCAGGACGCCGCGCGGCCGGGTGGCCACGACGCGGGCCTGGGAGCACCTGGGACTGCCCGTTCCGGCCCGCTCGGAGACGCTCTTCGGGTGAGTCACACCGTTCCGTGACCGAACCGCCGCCGGCGGGTTGTGGCGCGCGGGTGCCGGTCGCCTAGACTCCCCACGGCTTGACACCTCACAGGACGCGAGATCTTCCATGCCCTTCGACCCGACCCTTCTCCTCATCGCGCTGTTCGCGGTGGTGCTGCTCTGGTGGTTGCCGCGCACCGCCAAGAAGCAGCAGGCGGCGGCGATGGCGTTCCGCGACAGCCTGGAGCCCGGTCAGGAGGTCATGACGATCGGGCGCATGTACGGCACGGTCGTCGAGGTGGACGGCAACCGCGTGACCCTCGACCTCGGTGACGGGTCCCTCGGCGTGTGGGACAAGGAGGGCATCCTCCGGCTCGTGGAGCCGCCGCTGGACGAGGAGCTCGACGAGGACGTCGAGGACGAGGAGCTGGACGAGGTCGAGGACGACCTCGAGGACGACGAGCTGGACGGGGCCGAGGACGACCTCGACGAGGACGGGGACGCGGGGGTCGACGGCGACGCGGCCGACGAGCCCGCTGACTGGACCGACGTCGAGGTACCGGACGACGCCTCGAGCCTCACCGACCCGGACGAGGACGACAAGAAGCCCCGCTGAGCCGCGGCGCCGTCCGACATCCGTCGCACCTCGGCGCGCACACACGAAAGAAGAGCCCGTTGGCAACGACGACCCGCCGCGAACGACCTCTGCGGCCCCTGGTCACCCTGCTGCTCGTGCTGGCCGCCCTCGCAGGGGCGATCCTGGCCGGCTCCCGGTGGTCGGACGCGACCCTGACCCCTCAGCTCGCCCTTGACCTGGAGGGTGGCACCGAGGTCATCCTCCACCCGGTCGCCGAGCAGGGCGCGAAGGTCACCGACCAGGCGATCGCTCAGGCGATCGACATCATCCGGCAGCGCATCGACGCCTCCGGTGTGGCGGAGGCCGAGATCACGAGCCAGGGCTCGAACAACATCGTCGTCGGCCTCCCGGGACGGCCGGACGAGGCGACGCTCGCCCTGGTGCGCGAGTCCGCCCAGATGGTCTTCCGCCCCGTGCTGACGGTCACCGCGCCCGGGGTCATCGACCCGAACGCCACGGCCACGCCGGAGCCGACGCCGACCGCGGAGCCGACCGACCAGGCGACGCTCGCGCCGTCCGACGGCGCCACGCCGACCGGTGAGCCGACCGTCACCGAGCAGACGAACCAGATGCGCAGCGCCACCGAGGCGACGCCGGCACCGACGCCGACGCCCACCCCCACCGACGGTGCGACGACGCCGGCCGGGGCGCCGACGGACCCGAGCGACCCCGCCTGGATCACCCAGGACGTGCTGGACGAGCTGTACGCGCTGGACTGCACCGACCCCGAGAACCTCAAGGGCGGCGCCGCACGCATGGGCGACCCGGACAAGGCGGTCGTCACGTGCGGCCTGGACGGGACGGCGAAGTACGTGCTCGGCCCGGTCGAGGTGCAGGGCGACATGATCGCGTCCGCCTCCTCCGGCATGAAGACGAACCAGTCCGGTGGTTACACGGGCGAGTGGATCGTCACCGTGAACTTCGACGGCAAGGGCACGAAGGCGTTCTCCGACGCGACGTCGCGCCTGGTGGACCTCGAGCAGCCGCGCAACCAGTTCGCGATCGTGCTCGATGGCCTCGTGGTCTCCGACCCCCGGGTCAACCAGGTGATCCCCAACGGTGAGGCGATCATCGAGGGCAACTTCACGCGCGAGTCGGCGGCGACGCTGGCCCAGCAGCTGAACTTCGGTGCGCTGCCGCTGACGTTCGACGTGCAGAGCGAGCAGCAGATCTCGGCGACGCTCGGCAGCGAGCAGCTGCAGCGCGGTCTACTCGCGGGCATCATCGGCCTCATCCTCGTGGCGCTGTACTCGCTCGCGCAGTACCGGGCCCTGGGCTTCGTCACCATCGCGTCGCTCGTCGTCGCCGCCGTCGCCTCGTACCTGGTCATCACGACGCTCTCGTGGACGCAGGGCTACCGGCTCAGTCTCCCCGGCGTGGCGGGCCTCATCGTGTCGATCGGTATCACCGCCGACTCGTTCATCGTGTACTTCGAGCGCATCAAGGACGAGCTGCGGGAGGGCCGCACGCTCGCCTCGGCGGTCGCGACCGGATGGGCTCGCGCGAAGCGCACCATCCTGGCGTCGGACGCGGTCAGCTTCCTCGCCGCCGTCGTCCTGTACTTCCTCGCCGTGGGTGGCGTGCGCGGCTTCGCCTACACCCTCGGCCTGACGACGATCGTCGACCTCGCCATCGTGTTCCTCTTCACGCACCCCGTGATGCAGCTCCTCTCCCGCCGGAAGTTCTTCGCCGAGGGCCACCGGTTCTCCGGCCTCGACCCGAGCCTCCTCGGGGCGCGCAGCCGCTACGTCGGCCGCGGACGCGTGGCGATGCCGACGGAGACCGCGACGGGTGCCCTCGCGGGGGCGGCGGTGGGCGGCACCTCGGCCGTCGTCGACGGCTCCGCGCGCATGACCATCGCCGAGCGCAAGGCAGCGGCCCGCCGCGCCGCGCAGGACGCCAAGACCGAGCGAGAGGACGCCTGATGCCCGGCCGCATGGCCCAGTGGGGCAACGACCTGTACACCGGGAAGCGGTCGTACGACATCGTCGGGACGCGCAACCGGTGGTTCATCGTCGCGTTCCTCATCGTCGCCACCTCGGCGGCGCTCCTGTTCGGCCGCGGGCTCAACCTCGGCATCGCCTTCCGCGGGGGGTCGGAGTTCACAGTCCCCGGCGTCGCGACGACGGCGCAGGAGCCGGCGATGGAGGCCGTTGCCGCCATCGAGGGCGCCGAGCCGCCGCGCGTCTCCGTCCTCGGGACCGGCGACAACCGCGCGATCCGCGTGCAGACCTCGCAGCTCAGCGACACCGAGACGCAGTCGCTCAAGCAAGGTCTGGCGAAGGCGTACGACGTCCCGGCCGACGACATCGACGCCGCGTTCGTCGGCGCCACGTGGGGCGCGGACGTCACGAGCAAGGCCACGAACGGCCTCGTGATCTTCCTCATCCTCGTCTCCGGCGTCCTCACCGTGTACTTCCGCGACTGGCGGATGGCGGTGGCGGGCATCGTCGCCCTGCTCCACGACGTCGTGATCACCGTGGGCGTCTACGCCGGCATCGGGTGGGAGGTGACCCCGGCGACCGTCATCGGGTTCCTCACCATCCTCGGCTACTCGCTCTACGACACGGTCGTCGTGTTCGACAAGGTGCGGGAGAACGTCACCGGCGTCCTGCAGCAGAAGCGCTACACCTACGACGAGCTCGCGAACCTCGCCCTCAACCAGACCCTGGTGCGCTCGCTCAACACGTCGGTGGTCGCGGTGCTGCCGGTCGGCTCCATCCTCTTCATCGGTGCCTTCCTGCTCGGCGCCGGCACGCTTCGTGACATCTCGCTGGCGCTGTTCGTCGGCATCCTCGTCGGGACGTTCTCGTCCGTCTTCATCGCCACACCGCTGCTCTCGTGGCTCAAGGACCGCTCCGCGGCCGAGCGGGAGCACAAGGCCGTCGTCATGGCGGCCCGCGGCGCCGCTGCGGTCGACGGCGAGACGGTCGAGCCGGGCGCCGTCCGGGTCGGCTCGCTGATCCCCGGCGCGCACCAGGGCATGGCCGCCCAGCCGCGGCGCAAGCGTCCTTCGGGGCGCGCGTCGTGACCGCGCAGGCCGGCGAGCTGGCCACGCGGGCCGCGGCTCTCGTCAGCGACGTCCCGGACTACCCGCATCCCGGCGTGGTCTTCAAGGACATCACGCCGCTGCTGGCGGACGGGCCGACGCTCGGGGCCGTGGTCGCCGACATGGCGGCGCGAGCCCCGGAGGGGATCGACCTGGTCGTCGGCATGGAGGCGCGTGGGTTCATCCTGGGCGCTCCCGTGGCCATCGCCCTCGGCGCGGGCTTCATCCCGGTCCGCAAGGCGGGCAAGCTGCCGCGTGAGGTGCTGGCGGGTGCCTACGAGCTCGAGTACGGGAGCGCCGTGCTCGAGGTCCACCCCGACACCATCCGCGACGGGTCGCGCATCCTCATCGTCGACGACGTGCTCGCCACCGGCGGAACCGCCGCCGCGACGGCTGCCCTGCTGGAGAAGGCGGGCGGCGTCGTCGTCGGGCTGTCCTTCCTCATGGAGCTCACGTTTCTCGGCGGTCGCGCGAAGCTCGAGGGCCGCACGATCGACACGCTGCTGAGCTACTGAGCCGGGACCGGCCCCGGCGCCGCCTGCGGGCATACGCACGTGCGGTCGGCCGTTGTGCCGACAGTAGACTCGGATCCCGAGGTGCGGAGGTGAGGCGATCGTGACCGACTCGGCGTCCCGCGAGGCGGCGAACGGCACGCCCGCGCCCGTGCCGGCTGCGGCGATCGCCGTGCCCGCGCCCCACGCCCCAGGCAACGAGCCGCCCGCGCCGCCGGCACCCCCGCGCGTCCGGTCCCGGCTCGTGCGGTTCGGGGCCCGACCGTCCACCGGGTCGCCGGTACTCGAGCCGCTCATGGTTGCCGTGCGCGCGAACCATCCCAAGGCCGACCTGGGCATCCTCGAGCGCGCGTACGCGACCGCCGAGGCCGCGCACCGGGGGCAGACGCGCCGCAGCGGCGACCCGTACATCACGCACCCGGTGGCGGTCGCCACCATCCTCGCCGACCTCGGCATGACGCCGCCGACGCTCGCCGCGGCCCTCCTGCACGACACGGTCGAGGACACGGACTACTCGCTGGACCAGCTGCGCGAGGAGTACGGCGACGAGATCGCCGGACTCGTCGACGGCGTCACGAAGCTCGACCGGGTCTCCTACGGCGACGCCGCGCAGGCGGAGACCGTCCGCAAGATGGTCGTCGCGATGTCGCGCGACATCCGGGTCCTCGTCATCAAGCTGGCCGACCGCCTGCACAACGCCCGGACGTGGCGGTTCGTCCCGCAGGAGTCGGCTCGGCGCAAGGCCCGCGAGACTCTGGAGATCTACGCACCGCTGGCCCACCGGCTGGGCATGAACACGATCAAGTGGGAGCTCGAGGACCTGGCGTTCGCGACGCTCTACCCGAAGGTCTACGAGGAGATCGTGCACCTCGTCGCCGAGCGCGCGCCGGCGCGCGACGAGTACCTGTCAGTGGTGCGCGAGCGGGTGACCGCCGACCTGCGCGCCGCGAAGGTGAAGGCGACGGTCACGGGCCGGCCGAAGCACTACTACTCGATCTACCAGAAGATGATCGTGCGCGGCCGCGACTTCGCCGACATCTACGACCTCGTGGGCGTCCGCGTCCTCGTCGACTCGGTGCGGGACTGCTACGCCGCGCTCGGCGCCCTGCACGCGCGGTGGAACCCGGTCCCGGGCCGGTTCAAGGACTTCATCGCGATGCCCAAGTTCAACATGTACCAGTCGCTGCACACGACGGTGATCGGGCCCGGCGGGAAGCCGGTGGAGATCCAGATCCGTACGCACGAGATGCACCGGCGCGCGGAGTACGGTGTCGCGGCGCACTGGAAGTACAAGGAGATGGCGAAGGGCGGCAACGTCGACGCCACCACCGACATGGCGTGGCTCCGCCAGCTCGTCGACTGGCAGAAGGAGACCGCCGACCCCACGGAGTTCCTCGACTCGCTGCGCTTCGAGATCCGCGGCGCGGAGGTCTACGCCTTCACGCCGAAGGGCGACGTCCTCGCTCTGCCCGCGGGCTCGACGCCGGTGGACTTCGCCTACGCGGTCCACACCGAGGTCGGACACCGGACGATGGGCGCGCGCGTCAACGGCCGGCTCGTGCCGCTCGACTCCGAGCTCGAGAACGGCGACGTCGTCGAGGTCCTGACGTCGAAGTCCGAGACCGCCGGTCCCAGCCGGGACTGGATGACGTTCGTCAAGAGCCCCCGGGCGCGCAACAAGATCCGCCAGTGGTTCTCCAAGGAGCGTCGCGAGGAGGCGATCGAGCGCGGCAAGGTCGCCATCGCCAAGGCGATGCGCAAGCAGAACCTGCCCATCCAGCGCCTGCTCTCCCACGAGGCGATGGTGGCGCTGGCCAGCGAGATGCGGCTGGCCGACGTCTCGTCCCTCTACGCGGCCATCGGCGAGGGGCAGGTGTCGGCGGCGACCGTCGTGCACCGGCTCGTGCAGTCGATGGGCGGCGAGTCCGGGACGGAGGAGGACGTCGCCGAGGCCGCCCAGCCCGGCAAGCAGCCGCGCGTGCGCACGGGCGACGCCGGCGTCGTCGTGCGCGGCGTCACTGACGTCTGGGCGAAGCTCGCCAAGTGCTGCACCCCGGTGCCGGGTGACGAGATCGTCGGCTTCATCACGCGGGGCGCGGGCGTGTCCGTGCACCGCGCGGACTGCGGCAACGTCGAGGGTCTGCGGCAGCAGCCGGAGCGCATCGTCGAGGTGGAGTGGGACGTCGGCCCGAACACCCTGTTCCTCGTGCAGATCCAGGTGGAGGCCCTCGACCGGAGCCGGCTCCTGTCGGACGTCACGCGGGTCCTCTCGGACCACCACGTGAACATCCTGTCGGCCACCGTGTCGACCTCGCGCGAGCGCGTGGCGATGTCGCGCTTCGTCTTCGAGATGGCAGATCCCGCGCACCTGAACTCGGTGCTCGCGGCGGTGCGCAAGGTGGACGGTGTCTTCGACGTCTACCGCATCACCGGATCGCGCGCCGCCGAGCTGCACACGAACGTCTAGGCGGCCCCGGCTGCCACCCGCGGGGACGCCCGAGGCGCCGCCGGCGCGTCTGACGCCGAGGGCCCGGTTCGTCCCCGGACCGGGCCCTCGGCGCTAGACCTGCTGAGCGCTCAGCCGCGGGACTCCGCGGCGGCCTTCTCGACCTGCTCGAGCCAGGCACGACGGGCGCGCAGGGACTCCTCGAGCTCGCCGACCTTGCGGGAGTTCCCGGACGCCTTGGCCGACTCGAGCTCGGCCTCGAGCGAGGCGATCGCGGCGACGAGCTGGGCCGCTGCGCCCTCGGCGCGCGCCCGGGTCTCCGGGTTGGTGCGCTGCCAGCGCGCCTGCTCGGCGTCGCGGACGGCCTGCTCCACCGCGCGGAGCCGTGCCTCGACGCGCTGCATGTCCGCGCGCGGGACCTTGCCGGCCTGCTCCCAACGCTCCTGGACGCTGCGCAGGGCCGACTTGGCGGCGGCGAGATCGGTGACCGGCACGAGGCGCTCCGCCTCCGTGAGGAGCTCGAGCTTGACCTCCAGGTTCGCCGCGAACTCGGCGTCGGTCGCCCGGTGGTGCTCGTCGCGTGCGGCGAAGAACGCGTCCTGCGCCGCCCGGAAGCGGGACCACAGCGCGTCGTCGTCCTTGCGGTTGGCCCGGCCAGCGGCCTTCCAGTCCGCCATCAGGTCCCGGTACGCCGCCGAGGTCCCGGCCCAGTCCGTGCTGGTGGCAAGCGCCTCGGCGCGGGCGACGAGCTGCTCCTTGGCGGCCTTGGCGCTGCTGTTCGCCTTCTCCAGCTCGGCGAACCACCGACGCCGCTCGCGGTCGAAGGTCGAGCGCGCGTGGCTGAACCGCTTCCACAACGAGTCCTCGTTGTGCCGGTCCAGTCGCGGCCCGCGGCGCTGCGCCTCCTTCCACTGGTCCAGGAGCGTCCGCAGCTGCTCGCCGGCGGGACGCCACTGCATCCGCTCCGGGTCGGTCCCCGCGATCTTCTCCGCGGCCTCGACCAGCGCGGTGCGCGCCTCGAGGGCGACCTGCTTGGCCGCAGCCCGCTCCGCCTCGAGGGCGGCGCGCCGCTCGCCGGCCAGCGTGCGCACGGCCTCCAGCCGCGACCGGAGCGCGTCCAGGTCGCCGACGGCGGCCGGTGCCTCGAGCTCGGTGCCGAGGCTCTCCAGCGTCTGGTCGATCTCCTTGACGGAGAGGTCGGTGGCGGACACGCGGGCCTCGAAGAGCGTGACCTTGGCGTGCAGGTCCGCGTAGCGCCGGACGTAGAAGGCCAGGGCCTCGGTGGCGTCGGTGCCCGGGAACTGCCCGACCTCCCGCTCGCCGGCCGCCTCGCGCACCCACACCGTGCCGTCCTCCGCGACGCGTCCGAACGTCGCGGCCGCGAGCAGCTCGGCGTCGGACAGCGACGGGGGAGCGACGACGGCGGGAGCCGCCGCGGCGGTCTGCCGGCCGGGCCGAGCCGGCGGCCGCGGCACCGGCCGAGCACCACCCGGACGGGGTCGGGG
>JAEWYD010000016.1 GCA_023462275.1 Actinomycetes bacterium | reverse complement strand
GCGCCGGCACTCCGCGCGCTACCCGGCGCTCGCGGCGGACCCGGCGCGCGTCGCGCTCCGGCTGGTCGTCGACCGCGTGCTCGGCTCGGCGTACATGACCCGCTGACCCTCGCCGGGCGGCGGTGCGCCGGAGGCCGCCAGCCTGCGGATACCGGAGGGCCGGGCCGGGGGCCGCGGCCTACACTCGCGGCTGTGATGACCCGCACCGATCTTCGTGGCCGTCGTCCGTCCGCGCGCGAGCTCGCCGCCGCGCTGCCGCGCCCGGAGCTCGACGTGGCCCATGCCGCCGTCCAGGTGGCGCCGATCGTCGCGGACGTGCGCGAGCGCGGCGCCGCGGCGCTGCGCGACCTCGCCGAGCGGTTCGACGGGGTGCGCCCCGAGCACCTGCGCGTCCCCGCGGCGGCCATCCAGGCGGCCCTGACGAACCTCGACCCGGCCGTGCGCGCCGCCCTGGAGGAGTCCATCAGGCGCGCCCGGACCGTGCACGCCGCCCAGCGGCCAGCGGACTTCACGGTCGAGATCGAGCCGGGCGCGCAGGTGCGCCAGCGGTGGATCCCCGTGCGCCGCGTCGGCCTCTACGTTCCGGGCGGCCTGGCGGTCTACCCGTCGTCCGTCGTCATGAACGTCGTGCCGGCGCAGGAGGCCGGGGTGGGCTCGCTCGCGGTGACCAGCCCGCCGCAGAAGGAGTTCGGCGGCCTGCCGCACCCGACCATCCTCGCGGCGTGCGCGCTGCTCGGCGTGGACGAGGTGTACGCCGTCGGCGGTGCGCAGGCCGTCGCGATGCTCGCGTACGGCGCGGCGGGTGAGACCGAGGCCGACGGCCCCGTGCTCTGCGAGCCGGTGGACGTCGTCACGGGCCCGGGGAACCAGTACGTCGCCGCCGCGAAGCGCCTGGTCATGGGCGTGGTGGGCATCGACTCCGAGGCGGGCCCCACGGAGATCGCCGTCCTCGCCGACGCCGGCGCCGACCCGGTGCACGTGGCCGCGGACCTCATCGGGCAGGCCGAGCACGGCCCGACGTCGGCCTCCGTCCTGGTCACCGACTCCGAGGAGCTGGCCGACGCCGTCGAGCGCGTCCTGCTCGGGATGGTCGCGGCCACCAAGCACGCGCAGCGGGTGGCGACCGCGCTGACCGGGCCGCAGTCCGGCGTCGTGCTCGTCGACGACCTCGAGCAGGGCCTGGCGGTGTGCGACGCCTACGGCGCGGAGCACCTGGAGATCCAGACGGCCGACGCCGCGGCGGTGGCCCAGCGCGTGACCTGCGCCGGCGCGATCTTCGTCGGCCCGTACGCGCCCGTGCCGCTCGGCGACTACATGTCCGGCTCGAACCACGTCCTGCCCACCGGGGGGTGCGCCCGGTTCGCGAGCGGCCTCGGCGTGCACAGCTTCGTCCGCGCGGTCCAGGTCATCGAGTACGACGCGGACGCCCTGGGCGTGGTGCGGGACCGCATCGTCGCGCTCGCGAACGACGAGGACCTGCCCGCGCACGGCGAGGCGATCCTGGCGAGGTTCGCCCGCTGAGCCGGCGCCCGGCGGCGGCCGGCGGGGGCACGGCGCCCTAGGATCAGGCCGTGCTCCTCGAGGTGGTCGGCTGGTTCGGTTCGGCGCTGCTCGTCGTCTCGCTGCTGCAGACGCGGGTCATGCGCTTCCGTGCGCTCAACGCGGCGGCGTCGGCGGTCCTGGTCGTCTACAACGCCGCCATCCATGTGTGGCCGATGGTCGGGCTCAACGCCGTCCTCGTCGGCATCAACCTGTGGATCATCGTCGGGTTGCTGCGCAAGCGGCACGACGCGCGCGCGTACGACGTCGTGACCGTCGGCGTGCGGGAGCCGATCCTCGCGCACCTGCTCGAGCGGCACGCAGCCGACATCGCCCTCTTCGACGCGGCGTCGGCCACGGCCCTGGGGTCGGCGGAGCGGGCGTTCGTGGTGACCTCCGGCGACGACGTGGTCGGCGTGATCCTGTCCCGCACCGGAGACGCCCCCGGCACCGAGCAGGTGGTCCTGGACTACGTCCTGCCGCCCTACCGCGACTTCACGCCCGGGGAGTTCGTCTACCGGGCGGGTGGGCCGTTCGCGGCCCTCGGGGCGACGCGCGTCGTCGCGTCGCCCGGCGTGCTGCGGTCGGAGAAGTACCTCGCCGCCGTCGGCTTCCGCCGCGAGGGCTCTGCCTGGGTGCTCGACGTGCCGGCGGCGACCGCGCCGTGACCGGCAGCGTCACCGAGGACGAGGGCCCGACCGACGACGCGGCGCCCGCGGACGGCCTCGCCGCCGTGTGCGCGGACGTGCTCGCCGAAGGCCACGAGATCGACCTGGCGGGGGCGGTCCGCCTGCCGTCCGCCGACGACCAGCTCGTCCTGCGCACCGAGGACGGCTGGGTGGTGCGCCTGCCGCTCGGCCCAGCGCCGGACGTCGAGCGGGAGGCCGCCGCGCTCGCCCTCGTGGACGGGCTCCTGCCCGTGCCCGTCCCGGCGGTGGCCTGGACGGGCCGGCGGCGCCCGATGGTCGCGTACCGGCCCGTCCTCGGCACGCCCTTCGACGCCGCCGCGTACGCCGCCGCCGACAGGCGTACCCGCGACCGGCTGGCCGCGTCCTTCGCGCGCTTCCTCGCCGTGCTCCATGCCGTCGTCCCGGCCGACGCGGCCGCTGCCGCGGGCGTGCCGCGCTGGTCCGCGGCAGACCTGCTGGCGCAGGTCGAGGCGCACGACGACGTCCCGGCGGGCCTGCAGGAGCGGGTGGCCGACGTCGTCGAGCACTTCCGCGAGGTGTGGGTGGCCGAGCCGTGGTCGGCGCGGCCGGTCCTGCTGCACGGCGCGTTCCACCCGGGCAACCTCGTGCTGGACGGGCCGGTGGGCGGGCTCGCCGGGGTGTGGGGCTTCCGGCACGCCCTGGTCGGGCCGCCGAGCCTGGACCTGGGGCACCTCGCGCGGTCGCCCGACGACGTCGCGCCCGGGCTCCGGCGGGACCTCATGCAGCGGGTGGCCGAGCAGTACGGGCGGACCGGCGTCGTGCTCGACGTGGACGGCGCGCGTTCCGCGATGGCGATGGCGGACCTGGCCGCGGGACTGGCCGCCGGCGACCTCGGCGACTTCGAGCCGGACCACGGGGTGTGGGGCTGGCCGGGCGCTGACCGGGGCTGACGGGCCCACCGGGTCCTGGCCCGCTGCGCCGGACCCCCGGCGCGCCCGCGCGGTGTCAGGCGCCCGCGGGCCCGTCCACCGAGCCGAGCACGTGCAGACCGGCGAGGTCGGGGAGCGCGAGCCGACCGGCGTCGTCGGTCGCGAGGTCGAGCGCCGCCACGACGGCGGCCACGGGCACGGCGCCGTAGGCGTGCGGGAACGCGCTGCCCGCCCCCTCGAGGGCCTCCCACCGCACCTCGACGCCGGCCGCGGCCAGGGTGGCCAGGTCCACGACGAGCAGGACCAGCTCGTCGGGCGCCACGTCGGCGTACAGGAACGCGATCACGGCGGGCAGCTGCGCCGCCGTCGACATGTGCACGTATCCGACGTCGGCGAGGTCCGCGCCGCGCGTGGAGCCCGTGTATGCGCCGCACTGCTGCCCGCGCCGCCAGGCCTCCGCCTCGGCCAGGTGCAGCACGCGCCCGGCAGCGGCGTCGGACGGGGAGGATGAGTCCACGGGGCGACGCTACCGGGGGGCCCAGCACCTGATAACCCGACGCGGCACCGCCGGGGCGCTGGCTACCATCGCCGCGTGAACCCCCAGCCGCGTCGTCCGCTGCCGCTGCGCCCTGACCTGCAGGGTCTCGAGCCGTACGGGGCGCCGCAGCTGCACGTGCCGGTGGTGCTCAACGTCAACGAGAACCCGTACGCCCCGTCGGAGTCCGTGGTCGCGGACATCGCGGAGGCGGTGCGCGCGGCCGCCCGCGGGCTCAACCGGTACCCGGACCGCGACTTCCTCGACCTGCGCCTCGACCTCGCCACCTACCTGCGGCGCGAGTCCGGCGTCGCCCTGGCCCCCGAACAGGTCTGGGCGGCCAACGGGTCCAACGAGGTGATGCTCCACCTGCTCCAGGCGTTCGGCGGGCCCGGCCGCATGGCCGTGTCGTTCGCGCCGACGTACTCGATGTACCCCGAGTACGCGCGGGACACCGCGACCGCGTGGGTCGTCGGCCGCCGCGCCGACGACTTCACGCTCGACGCCGGGCACGCTGCGGCCGTCCTGGCCGAGCACCGCCCGTCGGTGGTGCTCCTGGCCAGCCCGAACAACCCGACCGGCACGGCCCTCCCGCTGGACACCGTCAAGCAGGTCCTGGCGGCCGCCGACGACGTCCCGGGGGGCTGCGTCGTCGTGGTGGACGAGGCGTACGGGGAGTTCCGGCGCGCCGGGACGCCGTCGGCGCTCGAGATGCTCGCCGACCACCCGAACCTCGCGGTGAGCCGCACCATGTCGAAGGCGTTCGGCATGGCCGGCGCCCGCATCGGCTACCTCGCGGCGGCGCCCGAGCTCGTCGACGCCCTCAGGGTCGTCCGGCTGCCGTACCACCTGTCCGCCGTCACGCAGGCCGTCGCACGGGCCGCGCTCGCGCACGCGGACGAGCTGATGGCGCAGGTCGCGGGGCTGCGTGACGAGCGGGACGCCACGGTGGCCTGGCTGCGCGCGCAGGGCTGGACCGCCGCGGAGTCGGACGCCAACTTCGTGCTCTTCGGCACGTTCGAGGACCGCCACGCCGTCTGGCAGGGCCTGCTCGACCGCGGCGTCCTCATCCGCGAGGTCGGCCCCGACGGCTGGCTCCGCGTGTCGGTCGGCACGCCGGACGAGATGGCGCGGTTCCGCGAGACACTGCTCGACGTCACCGGACAGGGGAGGATCGCATGAGCCGCACGGGGCGCGTCCAGCGCACGACGTCGGAGTCCGACGTCCTGGTGGAGCTCGACCTGGACGGGACGGGGCGGACGGAGATCTCGACGTCGGTGCCGTTCTACGACCACATGCTCACCGCGCTCGGCAAGCACTCGCTCATCGACCTCACGGTCCGGGCGACCGGCGACACCCACATCGACGTGCACCACACCGTCGAGGACGTGGCGATCGCGCTCGGCGAGGCGCTGCGCCAGGCGCTCGGCGACAAGGCGGGCATCTCGCGGTTCGGCGACGCGATGGTCCCGCTCGACGAGGCGCTCGCGCAGGCCGTCGTCGACGTCAGCGGGCGGCCCTACCTCGTGCACCGCGGCGAGCCCGCGGGCCAGGAGTACCACCTCATCGGCGGCCACTTCACGGGCTCGCTGACCCGGCACGTGCTCGAGTCGATCGCCCACCACGCCGGCATCTGCATCCACATGCGCGTGCTTGCCGGCCGCGACCCGCACCACATCGTCGAGGCGCAGTTCAAGGCGCTGGCACGGGCGCTGCGGGCGGCCGTCGCGCCCGACCCGCGGGTCCAGGGCATCCCCTCCACCAAGGGCACCCTGTAGGTCATGGCCGACGAGCTGGCCCCGGTCGCCGTCGTCCTGTCGCAGATCGCGACGCCGGAGGCGCTCGCAGCGCTCTGCGCCCTGCAGCAGATCGCGGTGGACGCCGTGCCCACCCCCGTCGGCGCGCTGGCGGTCTGCCGCGACGCCACCGCTGACGCCGGTGCCGCGGCGGCGCGCGTCGTGTCCGCCGCGAGCCGCGGGGTACCGGCCGTGCTG
>JAEWYD010000015.1 GCA_023462275.1 Actinomycetes bacterium | reverse complement strand
GGCGCGGGCCGACCGCGGCGCGGCCGCCCTGCCCGCGGTGCTCACCGCCCTGGAGGAGGCCGGCGTGCCGGTCGCCGCCGCGACCGTCGCCCGCCCCAGCCTCGACGACGTCTACCTGCGGCACACCGGCCGCACCCTGACGGCCGCCCAGGCCGCGAAGGAGGTGGCGGCATGAGCGCCCGCACCGCCTCGACCGCCCTCACCCACACCGGCCTGCTCACCGCGCGCCACCTGCGCGGGTTCGTGCGGATGCCGGTCTACCTGTTCATGAACCTGGTGCAGCCGATGATGTGGCTGCTGCTGTTCGGGTCCCTGTTCGAGGGCGTCGTCGCGCTCGGTGGGTTCGGCGACGGCTCGTTCCTGGAGTTCCTGACCCCCGGCGTCGTGATGATGATGGCGCTGTTCGGCAGCGCCTGGGCCGGCACCGCGTTCGTGCAGGACTCCGAGCGCGGCGTCATGGATCGGTTCCTCGCGTCCCCCACCAGCCGCGGTGCGCTCATGACGGCGACGCTCGTCTACCAGTCGGTGCTCGCCGTCGCCCAGACGGTCATCGTGCTGGCGGTCGCGTGGCTGGCCGGGGCGCGGCTCGGCGGCGGCGTCGGCGGGGTGCTCCTGCTGCTGCTCGGCGTCGTCCTGCTCACCGCCGCGCTCTCGGCGGTGAGCAACGCCGTCGCTCTGCTCGCCGGTACGCAGGAGGCGCTCATCGGCATCTCTCAGCTGGTCAGCCTGCCGCTCATGTTCGTCAGCTCGGCGATCATGGACACGCGGCTGGCCCCGTCGTGGGTCGGCGACGTGGCGCGGTTCAACCCGTTCGAGTGGGCCGTCGTCGTCGGGCGGCAGGCGCTCTCGGACCAGCGGGACGCCGGGACGCTCTGGGCGCACGTCGGCCTGCTGGCCGCGCTCACGCTCGTGACGGCGTCGCTCGCGACGCTCGCCTTCAGGTCGCGCCAGCGCGCGACCTGACCGCACCATGGGGCAGGGCGGCGGCTGGGCCGGACAGGTGCAGCCGCCGCCTGCGCGCGGCTCGCCCGGGGCCTCAGCCCCTCGGCACGACCTCCCAGTCCGCGACCGGCCCGGGCACGACGACGAAGCTCGGGTGCACCTCGGGCACGACGACGTCGCGCCAGCGCTCCAGCACCTCCGGGCTGCGCGCCGCGAGCTTGCCGCGCAGGACCGACCACTCGTAGGCGACCTGGCCGTCCGCGACGGGGATCGGCGCGACGACGGGCCTGGGGCCGGCGATGCGCGAGCGGTCGAAGTCGTACCCGCGGTCGGCGGCGGCGTCCGCCACGACGTGCAGGTAGGCGACGACGCGGTCCCCCGGCCAGGGCGGGGCGTCGTCGTCGGGCACGACGCCGGCCCACTCGGGCACGACGCCGGCCCGCTCGGCCGCGAGCGCGCTCCCCGCCAGGAACCGCTCGAGCTGCGGGTGCCGGCGGTAGCCACGCGTCGTGCCCGTCAGCACCTTCTGGGCGAGCAGCGCCTCCCGCCAGCACGCGGTCAGGCCCGCGCGGTCCAGGTACCTCGGGTGCACCGACCAGAGACGCACGACGCCGTCCGCTCAGCCGCGCCCGAGGTCCGGCCCGCCGTCGCGGGCCGCCCACCAGGCCCGCAGCTCCGCCTCGGCGACCTCGGCCGGCAGCGGCCCGCGCTCCATCCGCAGGTCCAGGAGGAAGCGGTACGCCTGCCCCACCACGGGCCCCGGCGGGACGCCGAGGATCGCCATGATCGCCTGCCCGTCGAGGTCCGGCCGGATCGACGCGAGCTCCTCGGCCTCCGCCAGCTCGGCGATCCGCCGCTCCAGGTCGTCGTACGCCGAGCGCAGCCGCTCGGCCTTCCGGCGGTTGCGGGTGGTGCAGTCCGAGCGCGTGAGGCGGTGCAGCCGCTCCAGCAGGGGGCCGGCGTCGGTCACGTACCGGCGGACGGCCGAGTCGGTCCACTGCCCCTCGCCGTAGCCGTGGAAGCGCAGGTGCAGTTCGGTGAGCCGGGCGACCGCCTGCACCGTCTCCTTGTCGAACCGCAGCGCCTTGAGCCGCCGGGCCACGAGCTTCGCGCCCACCACCTCGTGGTGGTGGAAGCTCACGCCGCCGCCCGCCTCGAACCGGCGGGTGGCCGGCTTGCCGACGTCGTGCAGCAGGGCCGCGAGGCGCAGCACCAGGTCCGGGCCGGGAACGGGACCGGTCGGCGCCGCGTGCGTGCCCGTCTCCAGCGCGATGGCCTGGGCCAGCACCGTGAGCGAGTGCTGGTAGACGTCCTTGTGCCGGTGGTGCTCGTCGATCTCGAGCCGCAGGGCCGGCAGCTCGGGCAGCACGTGGTCGGCCAGCCCGGTGTCCACGAGCACCTCGAGGCCCGGGCGCGGGTCGCGGGCCAGCAGCAGCTTCACCAGCTCGTCGCGCACGCGCTCGGCCGAGACGATCGTGATGCGCTCCGCCATGGACGTGACGGCCGCGCGGACGTCGTCGTCGAGGGTGAAGCCGAGCTGCGCCGCGAAGCGGGCGGCGCGCATCATCCGCAGCGGGTCGTCGTCGAACGACTGGTGCGCCGTGACGGGCGTGCGCAGGCGCCGGGCGGCGAGGTCGAGGAGGCCGTCGAACGGGTCGACGAACGTCAGGTCCGGCAGGCGCACCGCCATCGCGTTCACGGTGAAGTCGCGGCGCGAGAGGTCGCCCTCGAGGGTGTCGCCGAACGCGACGACCGGCTTGCGCGAGGCCGCGTCGTACTCGTCGGTGCGGTACGTCGTGACCTCGACGACGACGTCGGGCCGGTCGCCGCGCGCGAACCGCCGCGCGCCGATCGTGCCGAACTCCCGCCCGATGTCCCAGTGGGCGTCCCCCCACGTCGCCAGGATCCGCTCGGTCTCGTCGGGGCGGGCCGACGTCGCGAAGTCGAGGTCGGCGCTCGCGCGCCCCAGGAAGGCGTCGCGGACGGGACCGCCGACGAGCGCGAGCTCGTGACCGGCGTCGGCGAAGCGACGTCCCAGGTCGATGGCGTCGGGCGCCAGCTCGGCGAGCGCGTCGACGGCGCGTCGCCGGAGGGCGACGAGGGAGGCGTCGGCGGGGCGGGGAGTGGGCGGCACGGCACACCAGCGTGCCAGATGCGGTCGATACAGTGTCGTTATGGCGAGCGTCGACCCCGTGCCCCGGCCCGGCCC
>JAEWYD010000014.1 GCA_023462275.1 Actinomycetes bacterium | reverse complement strand
GTCCTCCGGGGCCGGCGCCCGCCGTCGTCAGGCCGCCCAGAGCACCTCGATGGGGGCGGCCCAGATGCGGTCGCTGACGGCGACCGACGTCTGCCCGGTGTGCAGGACGACGCCCGCCACGAAGCGGTCGCCCAGGTCGTCCCGGAGGCTCGTGAGCCAGCGGGTGTCCGTGCTCGTCACCGTGGCGCCCGCCTTGACCTGCAGCCCGGCGACGCGGCCGTCCGGCGTCTGGAGCACCAGGTCCACCGAGGGGCCGTTGCGGTCCCGGTAGTGGTAGAGCGTCGCGGCCTCCTCCGACCAGCTGAGCTGCTTGCGGACCTCGGCCGCCACGAACGCCTCGAGCAGGCGGCCGGCGTACTGCGGGTCGCCCGTGGGGCCCGCGCCGGCCGGGGACACGTTGACCAGGCTCGCCGCGAGGCCGGTGTCGAGCAGCGCGACCTTCGGGCGGGTGACGGCGCGCGTCGCCAGGTGCGGGGACCAGCCGGGCAGGCGGTGCACCAGGTAGAGCGTCTCGAGCAGGCGGAGGTACGGCGGCAGCGTGTTCGCCGGGATGCCGGCGTCGGCCGCAAGGCTCGTCTTCACGAGCTCGGTCGACGTGCGCGTCGCGAGCAGGGTCAGCAGCTGGGGGAGCTCGGCGAGCCGCTGGAGCCCGGAGACGTCCTGCGCGTCGCGCTCCACGAGCCGGGCGACGTAGTTGCGGAACCAGGCGGTCCGACGTCGGCCGGCGGTGCGCTGCAGGGCCTCGGGGTACCCGCCGGTGCAGGCGAGCTCGAGGTAGTCGGCGCGGGTCAGCGCGCTGCGGTGCACGAGTCGCTCGCCGGCGAGCAGACGGTCGACGAAGGTCTCGACCCGGCCGGCGAGCTCCCCCTGGGAGAGCCCGTAGAGCTCGACGGTCTCGGCGCGGCCCGCGAGGGAGTCCTGCGCGGCCGGCAGGTGCAGGAGGTTGGCCGAGCCGGTGATGAGGAACCGGCCAGGGCGCGGGTCCTCGTCGACCGCGAGCTTGAGGGCGGTGACCAGCCCCGGGGCGCGCTGCACCTCGTCGATGGCGAGCAGGCCGCCGCGGTTGGCGTTGACGAAGCCGTGCGGGTCGGCCTCCGCGGTCTCCTGTGCGAGGCGGTCGTCGAGCGTGACGAGCATGCCGCCGCGCTCCGCCACGATCGCCTTGGCCAGCGTGGACTTCCCCACCTGGCGGGCGCCCTGGAGCATCACGATGCGCGTGTCGTCCAGCGCCTCGTGGATGCGGGGGGTGATGGAGCGGCGCAGGCCCGGGGTCGGCTCGGTCACGGGGGGAGGCTAGCGGCGGGTGCGGTGCCGGCGGCGGACGGCGCGCCGGTGCGGCTCGTGGTCGCGCTGGCGGGTGCTCGTGATCGCGCTGGGCCCGACTCGTGATTTCGCTGAGCTGCGCTCGTGATTCCGCTGGGCTCGGCGCGCCGCCGCGGACGCCGGGAGTCCCCTCCTGGCGCGGGGTGCGGGGCGGCTCGCACCCGGCCCGGGCCCGAGCCGCCCCTCACGACCGCGGGGCCGGCGTGGCCCTCCCTGCCGCGCCGACCCCGCGGTCGTCACGGACGAGGAGGCGGGTGCCGGCGGTCCTGATGCATCGCCGGAACGGCTGCGGTCGGGGCGCACCCGGTGGTTCGGTGGTGGTGGGAGGTGGTCGTCATGCGCAGACGCGCGCTCGTGGTCCTGATGATCGGCGCCGTGCTCCTGCTCACGGCCTGTGCCGCGGGGGCCAACGACGTGGCGGGCACGGCACCCGCGGGCGGTGAGCCCGCAGGGTTCCTGCTCGGCCTGTGGCACGGGTTCATCGTGCTGTTCACCCTGGTCATCTCGCTGTTCTCCGACTCCGTCGGCATCTACGCGGTGCACAACACCGGCGCCGGGTACGACATCGGCTTCGTGATCGGCGTGATGCTCTTCTTCGGCGGTGGCGGCGGCGGGGCGGCCCGGGGCCGCCGCTGACGCGCGACCCGACGCCTGGTGGACGCCCGGGGGCGCGCCCCGGCGTCGTCGGTACGCTGTGCCTCGGTCCAGCGGTCGCGCGGCGGCCGCACCCAGCCGAGCCAGGAGAGTGCTCCGTGGGACGCGTCGTCGTCGAAGTGATGCCCAAGCCCGAGATCCTCGACCCGCAGGGCAAGGCCGTCGCGGCCGCGCTGCCACGCCTCGGCTTCGCCGGGTTCACCGGCGTGCGCCAGGGCAAGCGGTTCGAGCTGGAGGTGGCCGGCGAGGTCACCGAGGAGGTGCTCGAGGCCGTCCGCCAGGCCGCCGCGACGCTCTTGTCGAACCCGGTCATCGAGGACGTCGTCTCGGTGCAGGTCGCCGACGGGGCCCCGGCGTGACGACGGCGGGCGGCGCGGCCGGTCCGCGCAGCGCGTCCGGCGCCCGGATCGGCGTCGTGACCTTCCCCGGCTCCCTCGACGACCGCGACGCCCAGCGCGCCGTCCGCCTGGCCGGGGCCACCCCGGTGGCCCTCTGGCACGCCGACGCCGACCTGCACGCCGTCGACGCCGTCGTGCTGCCGGGCGGGTTCTCCTACGGCGACTATCTGCGTGCCGGCGCGATCAGCCGGTTCGCGCCGGTGATGGAGCGCCTCGTCGACGCCGCCCGCGGCGGCCTGCCGGTGCTCGGCATCTGCAACGGCTTCCAGATCCTCTGCGAGGCGCACCTGCTGCCGGGCGCGATGATCAAGAACGACCACCGCGCCTTCGTCTGCCGCGAGCAGGTCCTCGCAGTGGAGAACACCACGACCGCGTGGACCCGCGAGTACGCGCAGGGCGAGCGGATCACGATCCCGCTGAAGAACCAGGACGGCCAGTTCGTCGCGGACGATCGCACGCTCGACGCGCTCGAGGCGGAGGGCCGCGTGGTCTTCCGCTACGACGGTTGGAACCCCAACGGCTCGCGCCGCGACATCGCCGGCATCACGAACGAGGCGGGGAACGTCGTCGGGCTCATGCCGCACCCGGAGCACGCGGTCGAGGCGGGCTTCGGCCCGGACTCCGCCGACGGTCCGCGCCGCGGCACCGACGGGCTCCGGTTCTTCACCTCGGTCCTGTCCTCGCTCGTCGCCTGACCACCGACGGCCGCGTGGGCGAGGAGCAGCCGGGGACGGCCCTCCCACCCGGGGTGAGCATCGCCGTCGCCGGCTGGGGCGACGCCGGGCTGGTGCTGATGCGGGCCGAGCAGCAGCGCGAGCTCGAGCAGCTGTACGGCCGCGGCGACCTCGTGGAGGTCGAGGCCAGCGGCCACGAGGAGATGCTCGCCACGGTCGCCCTGAGCGTGGACGGCGAGGTGGCGGCGTGCGGGTCGCTGCGCCCCGCGGAGCACCACGACGCGGGCCATGGCGAGGTCAAGCGGATGTACGTGCGCCCGGCGTTCCGCGGCCGCGGGCTCTCCGGGCTGGTGCTGGCGCGGCTCGAGGAGCTCGCCCGCGAGGCCGGGCTGCGCCGGCTGGTGCTCGAGACGGGGCTGCTCCAGGTGCCGGCCGTGCGGCTCTACCGGTCGGCCGGCTACCGGCGCATCGCCACCTACGGGCCGTACGTCGTCGACCCGATGTCGGTCTGCTACGCCAAGTGGCTGGTCCCCGGCGCGGCGACGCGGGTGCTGGTGGTGAGCGGAACCGTCGGCGCTGGGAAGACGACGGTGGCGCAGGCCGTCGTCGACCTGCTGCGCGAGCGAGGCGTGCCCTACGGGATGGTGGACGTGGACGCGCTACGGCGCGCCTACCCGACCGAGGCCGACGACCCGCTCGGCCAGGCCGTCGCGCTGGACCACCTCGCGGCGATGGCCGGCGTCTTCGCGCGGCGCGGCTACCGGCACCTCGTGCTCGCCGACGTCGTCGAGCGGGCTGCCGACCGGGAGCTCTACGAGCGCGCATTCGACGGCGGCGAGGTGACCGTCGTCCGGCTCACCGCGCCCGAGCCGGTGCGGCGTGCGCGGATCGACGCGCGCGAGGACGGCGCCTGGCGGGAGTGGCACCTGGCCCGGACGGTCGAGCTCGACACGATCCTCGAGGCGGCCGGCGCCGACGACGCGGTCGTGCGCAACGACGGCAACCGGACGCCGGTGGAGGTGGCCGCGGAGGTCCTCAGGGCCGTCGGGTGGATCGAGCCGACGTCGAGGCCGGCGCCGGCGACGCCGTAGCGCGGCGCGCGAGGGCGACGGCGAGGAGGGTGCAGCCGGCCGCGAGGACGACGCCGTGCGTGATCCGCAGCGCGGGCGACACGTAGTACTGGGGCAGGTAGAGGGCCAGCGCGACGCCGGCGAGGAGGCCGCCGAGCCGGGCCGGCGTGCGCCAGCTGGCGACGGCCAGGGCGACGCCCGAGGCCGCCAGGAGCAGCAGCCCGGGGCCGAAGAAGCTCAGCGCGACGCCGCCCATGCGGACGTCCTCGGCCAGGCCGAGCAGTCCCGTGTCGCCGT
Organism: Actinomycetes bacterium; assembly: GCA_023462275.1. GTDB lineage: Bacteria > Actinomycetota > Actinomycetes > Actinomycetales > Cellulomonadaceae > Actinotalea. Next base: position 3,199 of record JAEWYD010000014.1, on the reverse strand, counting down.
CGGCGGCGGCGCGGGCGCCGATCGCGCCGAGCCCGAACGTCTCGGCGCCGTAGTAGGGCAGGACGAACGCCCCGCCGAGCCAGGCCAGCACGGTGGCGGCGGTGCGGCCCCGGCCGAGGGGCAGGTGCGCGGCCGCGCCGAGGATGCCGACCGGCAGGAGTACGAAGGCCACCATCGCGGCCGAGTGGGCGCCCGCCCAGGCGGCGGAGGCGAAGGCGCGGGCCCCGTCCGCCGTCGTCTCGTCGGTGTAGGGGCGCAGGGCCGGGTAGACGACCGCGAGGACGGCGACCGCGACGAGGGCGGTGATGCCGAGGCGGCGGCTGACGGTGAGGGTCACGGGTGCTCCTCCTGGAGGCAGGGGTGGGGGTTCGGTCGCTGCGGGTCGTCGCTGCGCCGGTTCGCACGTGGCTAATGGCATTAGCCAGAGGCTACGACTATTAGCCGACATGGACCGGGAGAAGTCAAGCCCGCCCGGGTCTCGCCAGCCGAGAATCGGGTGCGGCGGGCGCGGCGCCGGTGGCTACGGTCGCGGGGTGCAGCACGACCTCGTCCTCGCCGGGTACGGCGTCCAGCTCGTCCCGCGCGCCCTCGAGCACTCGGCGGCGCTCCTCGCCCTGGTCGACGCCCCGATGTGGGCGGGCATGACGACGCCGCCCCCGCGCTCGGTGGACGACGTCGCCGCGGCCACGCTGGCGGCCCTCGAGCGTCCGGGCCACGTCGCGTTCACCGTCCTTGGCGCCGACGACGGCGAGGTGCGCGGGACCACGTCGTTCTACGACGTGGAGCCGGGGCAGGAGCGCTGCGAGATCGGGCACACCTACTACGGCCGCGCGTGGTGGGGCGGCCGCACGAACCCCGCGTGCAAGTACCTCCTGCTGGCGCACGCGTTCGACGCCTGGGGGATGTACCGGGTCGCGCTGCGCGCCGACGCGCGAAACAGCCGCAGCATCGCCGCGATCCGCAAGCTCGGCGCGACGGCGGAGGGCGTGCTCCGCGGCCATCGCGTCTCGGCGGACGGCTCGCGCGGGGACACGGCGTACTTCAGCGTGCTCGCGCCCGAGTGGCCGCGGGTGCGGGACGGGCTGCTCGCGCGCCTCGTCGACTGATCCGTCGCCGGGTCAGCCCACCTCGGCGATGGTGACGGTGCCGTCGTCGGTGACGTCGAGCCCGGGGTTGTACGCGACCTCCCACGGCGTGCCGGCGGGGTCGGCGAAGTACCCGTGGTACCCGCCCCAGACGGCGCGCTGAGCGGGCTTGAGGATCGTGGCGCCGGCGCGCTCCGCCTCCGCGAGGACCGCGTCGACCTCGGCGGCCGAGCCGACGTTGTGCGCCAGGGTCACGTTGCCCACGGCGGCGGCGGGCTGCCGGTCCGCGGCGACGTCGTGCGCGAGCTCGGTCGCGTCGTACAGCGACAGCAGGACGCCCGGCGCCACCTGGATGAAGGTGACCTGCCCGGCGACGTCGAGCGCCGGCGTCCAGCCCAGACCGTCGAGGTAGAACCGCCGAGCCTCCGCCAGGTCCGGTACGCCGAGGGTGATGAGGCTGAGTCGCTGCTCCATGCGTCCGACCGTAGGGCAGCCCACCGACACGCGGTCGGCCGGCGGTGCTGCTCTGCGGACGGTGCGTCTCTGCGGACGGTGGTGCTCAGCGGGCAGTGCAGCTCAGCGGACGACGATGCCGAGCTGAGTCGCGAGCGCGGGGGCGAGCGCGACGAGCTGCTCCTCGCTGATCGTGGCGCCGGCGAGCCCGACGAGGCCGTCGATCTCCGCCAGGTCGGCGCCGCGCAGGTCGACGTCACCGAGTGTCGCGCCGGTGACGTCGAGCCGCCGGATCCGGCAGTCGTGCACGACGACGTCCCGCGCGCGGACGCCGGCGAGGTCCAGGTCACCGATGGTCACGCCGACCAGCCGGAGCTCGCGGACGCTCGCGTCGCGCAGGTTGAGGTAGTCGATCTTGCCGCCCGTGATCGTGACCCGGAGCAGCTCGCCACCGAACGCGCGCACCGCCCCGAGGCGGCAGTCGGTGAGCGCGACGTCGCGCCACTCGGCCCGTGGCGCGTCCAGCGTCGACGCCCGGACCTCGACCAGTGACGTGTCGACGAGGTGCGCGCCACCCAGCTTCACGTCGTCGAGCACGCAGCCGTGCAGCGCGCACTCGAGGAAGCGCGCGTCGCGGGCGTCCTGTCCCGTCAGGTCCAGGCCGTCCAGCTCCAGGCCGTCGTAGTAGCCCTCGCGCTCCAGCGCGCCCCGGTACGGATCCACGCCGCCAGCGTGCCACCGGGCGCCGACATCAGTGGTGGTGTCAGCGCCCCAGGTCGTCGCCCAGCCGCGCGAGCAGCTCCACGGCGGGCTCCGCGTACGGCCCGATCCACCGGTCCTGCACGGCGCGCAGCGGCAGGACGTCGAGGTGGTTCCAGCGTTCGCGGCCCTCCCGGCGTGCGACGACGAGGCCCGCCGCCGTCAGCACGCGCAGGTGCTGCATGGTCGTGCACCGGTCGATGGCGGGGAAGGCGTTGCACAGCTCGCCGGTGGTGCGCGGGTGGTCGCGCAGCAGGTCGAGGATCTGGCGGCGGATGCGGTGGGCGAGCGCCTTGAAGACGCGGTCGAAGGCGTCGTCGTCCGGCTCGCTCCCGGCTCTTCCCGAACGTCCCGACATGTTATAAGAATATAACACTTCAACGATCGAGGAGGACGCCATGCCGCTGACGTTCGAGGTGTCCGGGCGCATCGCCCGGCCCGTGCACGAGGTGTTCGAGGCCGTCGTCGACCCCGCCACGCTGTCCCGCTACTTCACGACCGGGGGCGCGAGCGGGCGGCTCGAGGCCGGCGCCACGGTGCAGTGGGACTTCGCCGACCATCCCGGCGCGTTCCCGGTCGACGTCGTCGAGGTCGACCCGGACCGACGCATCGTGCTGCGCTGGGCCGCGCCCGACGACGGCGGACCCGCCTACCAGACCCAGGTGACCATCGACTTCGCGCCCACCGACGACGGCCGGACGCTCGTCACCATCCGCGAGGAGGGGTGGCGCGACAACGCCACCGGCCAGGCGGCGTCGTACGGGAACTGCGAGGGCTGGTCGCAGATGCTGGCCGCGCTCAAGGCGTGGCTCGAGCACGGCATCAACCTGCGGGAGGGCTACTACGCCTGACGCGCCGCGGGCGCCCGGTCAGCCGAGCGGCGTCACCGCGCCCGTGAGGTG
>JAEWYD010000013.1 GCA_023462275.1 Actinomycetes bacterium | reverse complement strand
ATGTTCGGCGACGCCCTGACCGCCGGCGACGTCGGCGTCGTGGGCATCGGCCCCGGCGCCGCGATCGCGGTCGCCGACTCCGCGGGCGTCCCGGCCGGGACGCACCTGGTCCGGCCGTCGTCGGCGCTCGAGCTGGAGCGGGCGACGCGTGCGGCGCTGAAGGACGCGCGGCTCGTGGTCGTGGACGCGGGCACCGTGCGGGACCCGGGTCGCGCGACGGCGGCGCGACCGGACCCGGAGGGCACCGTCCCCACCGCGCAGGCCGACCCGGAGGACCCGGGGATCCTGCCGCAGGTCGACGACGACCCGCCCGACGGCCTCGACGCGTTCGTCGAGCCGACCCGCGCCGAGCAGCTCCGCGCAGTCGACGAGCGCATCGACGCGGCGCTGCGCGCGGCGCGCGGCACGGGCGCCACGGTGCTCGTGGTCTCGCTGGCCGACTCCGGGCGCGTCGCGCTGCAGCTCGCCGTCGCGACTGGCCCTGCGCCCGACGGCGGCCACTACGGCGAGAGCCTGCTGACGTCGGGGACCACGCGCCAGCAGGGCGTCGTCCAGACCGTCGACCTCACGAGCACGCTGCTGACGCTGCTCGACCTGCCGGTCCCGGACGCCTCGACCGGCGCGCCGATCGAGCCGACGGCCGGCCCCGCGACGGGCACCGCGCGCGTCCGCATGCTCGACGACATCGCCACGGAGGCGAAGCAGGTCACCCGCGTCAGCGGGTCCTACCTGACGCGCCTCGTGTTCGCCCAGGCGGCGCTGTTCGTCGTCGCGGTCCTCATGCTGACCACGCTGACGCACCCCCGCCGGGTGCCCGTGCGGCTCGCGCTGCGCGCCCTGGAGGTCGTGGCCCTCGCCCTGGCCTCGGCGCCCGTCGCCTCGTTCCTCGTGGGCGCCCTGCCCTGGTGGCGCGCGCACAACACCGTCCTGGCGTTCTGGCTCGCGCTGCTCGCGTGGATGGCCGTGATCACCGCCGCGGCGCTGGCCGGCCCGTGGCGGCGCGCGACGCTGGGCCCCGCCGCCGTCGTCTCCGGGGTGACCGTGGCGACCCTCGTCGTGGACGCCCTCATCGGGTCGCCGCTCGTCATCGACTCCCCGATGGGTGCGCACCGGCTGATGGCCGCGCGCTTCTACGGGATGAGCAACCAGGCGTTCGCCCTCGTCGCGGCGGGCGGCCTGGTGCTCGCGACGGCGGTCGCGCAGGCCCTGCTGCAGCGCGGCCGACGCCGCTGGGCCGTGGCGTCGGTGATCGCCATCGGGCTCCTCGTGATCGTGGTGGACGGCGCCCCGGGCGCGGGCAGCGACTTCGGCGGCCCGCCCGGCATGCTCCTGGCGTTCGCGGTGCTGGCCACGGTGGTCGCCGGCCGGCGGGTGCGCTGGCGCGCGCTGCTGCTGGTCGCGCTCGTCGGCGCCGTCGTCGTCATGGGCTTCGCCTGGCTGGACTGGCTCCGCGACCCGGCGCAGCGCACCCACCTGGGACGGTTCTTCGCCACCGTCGTGGACGGCGGCGTGTGGGAGGTGGTGCACCGCAAGATGGCCGTGCACCTGCGCGTCCTGACGATGTGGCGCTACCTCGTCCTCGCACTCGGCGGCATCCTCGTGACGACCCTGGTGCTGCGCGGGCCGGCCGCTCGCGGGCGGTGGCGCGGGCGCGGTCCGCTCGCCGGGCTCACCGACGCGGTCCCGCTGGTCCGCACCTGCGTGGTCGCCGTGACGATCGTGTTGGGCGTCGGCTTCCTCATCAACGACTCGGGCATCATCGTGCCGGCCACCGGCATCGCGCTGGCCGTGCCGTGCCTGCTGGCCGCCGCGGCCCGGCGCCGGCTGTTCGAGCCCGACGACGACGGCGCCCCCGACACCCCGGGGGCCGGCGCGATCGAGCCTGCCCCGGCCGCCGCGTAGGCCGCGCCGCGCACTGCGTGACCTGGGCTCCGCACCGCGTAGCCCGCGCCCCGCGCGGCGGCGACCGCTCCTCACCGCGGCGCCAGGTCGACGTCGTGCACGACGGCCGGGGCACCGTCGGGCCGCACCACCTCCCACGTGCGGTCCACGCGCAGCCCGCGCGCGAGGTGCTCGTCGTGCGTGACGACGACGAGCGCGCCCCGGTACCCCTCGAGCGCCTCGACGAGCTGGTCGACGCTGGCCATGTCGAGGTTGTTCGTCGGCTCGTCCAGCACGAGCAGGCGCGGGGCGGGCACCGTGAACAGCACGCGCGCCAGGGCCACCCGGAAGCGCTCGCCCCCGGACAGCGCGGCGATCGGCCGCGTCGCCGCGTCCCGCGTGAGCAGCAGGCGGGCGAGGATCACCCGCGCCTCGTGCGGGGTGCGGCCGGGGGCTGCCGACCCGACGGCGTCGAGGGCGTCGCGGAAGCCGTCCAGCTCGACCGTCTGCTGCGCGAGGTGGCCGACCGGCACCGCGACCGGCGTGGTGACCGCGAGACCGGTGCCGAAGACCGCGCGCCGGTGCGGGACCTCCCGCCCCAGCAGGGCGGCGAGCAGCGTCGACTTCCCCGAGCCGTTGGCCCCCGCCAGCCGGACGCGCTCGGGTCCGCGGATGCCCAGAGCGCGGCCGCCGGATGCGATCTCGACCACCGTCGTCCCCGCGGGCACGGCCGTGGCCGGCAGGTCGATGCGCACGACGCCGGGGGTCCGGGCCGCGCGGTCCGCCTCCGCCCGGACGGCGGCGGCCTGCTCGACGCGGTCGGCGTGCACCCCACGCA
>JAEWYD010000012.1 GCA_023462275.1 Actinomycetes bacterium | reverse complement strand
CGCGCGACCCGGCCGAGGCGGGCGAGCGCCGCCCACGGGGCGGCGAGCTCGGCGGCGACCAGGCCGGGCTCCTTGAGCACGAGTCGCCCGAGGGCACGCACGAGGCTGCTCGCGACGGCGAGGAGCGCGATCGCCGGCAGGGCCCACACCGGGACGGCGACGAGCTGGGCGTGCAGGAACGCCTCCCGCCGCGCCTGCGCCGAGCGCCGCGCGTCCCAATCGGGCCGCAGACCCTCGAACGCCGCGCGCGCGTGCCGGACGACGGCCGACGGCACCACGACCACGCGGTGCCCGGCGAGGCGGGCGCGCCGCGACAGGTCCACGCCGTCACCGAACGGCCCGAGCGAGGGGTCCGTGCCGCCCAGGTCCTCCCACACGTCGCGGCGCACCAGCGCGCCCGCGATCCCGACGCCGAGCACGTCGTCGCGGGCGTCGTGCTGGCCCTGGTCCACCTCGGGGGCGTCGATGCCGGTCATCCGGCGGCCGAACCGGGAGGTGGTCACGCCCACCTCGACCACGCGCGCCGGAGGGTCCCACGTGTGCTGCTTGGCGCCCGCCACGGCCACCGACGGCGCCCGTTCCACCGCCGCGAGCAGCTCGGCCAGCGCGTCCGGCGCCGGGGCGCTGTCGTCGTGCAGCAGCCAGAGCCAGCCGGGGTCCTCCCCCGCCGACGCCTCGGCCGCCAGAGCGGCGCGGACCGCGCCGCCGAACGTCCGGACACCGGGGGTCGCGACGAGCGTGACGGGGACCGTCAGGCGCGCGGCGAAGGGTGCGAGGGCGTCGGCGTCCTCGGCGCCGCGCGCGGCGTCCACGAGGATCACGCGCTGAGGGGGCCGGCTCTGGTCCGCCAGGGCGTCGAGGGTCGGCGCCAGGTACGGGGTGGGACCCCGGGTGACGACGACGGCGACCACCGGCACGAGGGCACGCACCGCGGCCGGGCGAGGGTCCGGGCGGTTGAGGCTCATCGGCTCCATGATGACTGCCGCGCGCGCACGCGTCGCCCGCGCCGCGCCGCGACGGGCGTCAGACGACGCGCTTCTTCAGCTTGCGCCGCTCGCGCTCGGAGAGCCCGCCCCAGATGCCGAAGCGCTCGTCGTTCGCGAGCGCGTACTCGAGGCACTCGCTGCGCACCTCGCAGCGCGTACACACCTTCTTCGCCTCGCGCGTCGAGCCGCCCTTCTCGGGGAAGAACGCCTCGGGGTCGGTCTGGGCGCAGAGGGCGCGTTCCTGCCAGCCGAGCGCTGCCTCGTCGTCGGCGATGTCGAAGAGCGGGAGGACCGGGGCGACACCGGCGACGGGCGCAGGGACGTCAGACGGGAACGCTGCGTCGTCGTCGAGCAAGTTCCACATGTCTCTTCCGTACCCTTTCGGTACCCGTCAGGGGTCGTACCTGCTGATCTGGGCGGGCCTGTCCGCCTCGGTCGCCCGGCAGAACCGCATTGAGAGAATTACACGCGTGTCATCCGCGGGCGTCAAGCGGAGTTGTGCTAGGCCGCCGCCTGGCGGGGTCCTGGGGCGGGTGAAATTCACCCGGTCGGCCCTCGACCTCCGGTTGTGCCCCGACTGTCCCTAGGCTGGGCCAGTGACCAGCGCGATGCCCATCCCCGGCCTGCTCGCCCAGCTGACCGCCGAAGCGCGCCCGCGCCTGACCTGGTACTCCGGCGCGGAACGCGTCGAGCTCTCCGGGCAGGTGCTGGACAACTGGGTGACCAAGATCGCCAACTTCCTCGTCGAGGAGTACGAGGCGGGGCCCGGCACGCGCGTGCAGCTGGACCTGCCCGTGCACTGGCGCTCCGTGGTCTGGGCCCTCGCCGCCTGGCGCGTCGGCGCGTGCATCGCGCCGTCGCCGAAGGGCCGGGTGCACGTCGTGGTGACCGACCGGCCCGCGGACGCCACCGACCGGGCGGTCGTGGCCCTCGGCCTGCCGGCGCTGGCGCGGACGTACGACGGCGAGCTGCCCGCCGGCGTCGTCGACGCGACGAGCGCCGTCCTCGGGTACGGCGACGTGCTGACCTGGATGCCCGAGCCCGACCCGCTCGGGCCGGCCCTCGAGCTGACCGCCCGCACGGTGATGCACAGGTCCCTGCTCGACTGGGGCCAGGACGTGCTGACCCGTGCCGGCGGCGCGGAGCCCGGCGCCCGGGCGCTCGTCGAGGCCACCGACCAGCGCGCCGACCTGACCGACGTGCTGGGCGCGGTGCTCGCGGTCTACGCGGGCAACGGCTCCGTCGTGCTCCGTGGCGCCGACGGCGGGGAGGACGACGCCGCCCGCGCGCACCTGGCGCAGACCGAGCGCGTCACCGCCACTCTGGCGGTGCGGGCCGGCTGACGCCCCCGCACTTGCCCTCACCCGCTCGGCCCAGGGAGTATCCCCAGATGCCGCCCGCCGAGATCCCGCCGGAGGACCCGCCCACCGCGGGCGCCGACTACGCCGAGCGCCTCCGCACGCTCAGCACCGCGCGGTGGAAGCGGTGGCTGGACGTCCAGGCCCCGTACCGGGCCCACCTGCGCCGGCTCCGCCTCGGGCGCACGCTCGACGTCGGGTGCGGCACCGGGCGCAACCTGCGTGCCCTGGACCCGGGCAGCGTCGGCGTCGACCACAACCCGTACTCCGTGGCGCTGGCGCGCGAGGCCGGCTTCACGGCCGTGACGACCGAGGAGTTCCGGGCGGACGCGGAGCTCACGCGGCCCGAGGGCTTCGACTCGATGCTCGTCGCGCACGTCGTGGAGCACCTGCAGCCCGCCGACGCGCGGACTGTGCTCGAGTCCTACGTGCCCTGCGTGCGCCGCGGCGGGCGGATCGTCCTCATCACGCCGCAGGAGCGCGGCTTCGCCTCCGACGCGACCCACGTGGCGTTCACCGACACGGGCGCGCTGCGGGCGCTCTGCGTCGACCTCGGGCTGACGCCGGAGCGGTCCTACTCGTTCCCGTTCCCCCGCGCCGTCGGCCGCGTCTTCACCTACAACGAGTTCGTGGTGCTGGCCCGCCGGCCCTGAGCCGCCGGGGCGGGCGCGGAACCGGTCACGGCACGTCGGCCTGCACCACGGTGCCCGGCCCGGTGACCGTGAGCGCGCCGTCGGCGGCCGGCACGAACACGGACTCGCCTCGGCGGAGCGTCGCCTCGGCGCTGCCCGTCCGCACGCTCGCGGTGCCCTCGACGCAGAGCACGACGCGCGGGCCGCGCCCCGGCAGGGGGTAGGCGCCGTCACCGTCGCACTCGGCCACGGAGAGCTCGAAGTCGTCGACGGGCGCGTAGAACACCTTGGCGCGGCCGTGGAACACCTCGGGCGCCACGCGGATGGGCGGCGCGGCCACGTAGTCGACGTTCGCCAGGAGCTCCGCCACGTCGACGTGCTTGGTCGTCAGGCCGGCCCGCAGCACGTTGTCGGAGTTCGCCATCACCTCGACCGCGACGCCCTGCAGATAGGCGTGCACGCCGCCGGCGGGGACGAACATCGCCTCGCCGGGCTCGAGCGTCACCGGGTTGAGCAGCAGGGAGGTCACGGCGCCCGGGTCGCCGGGGTACGCCTCGGCCAGCCGCACGACCGTCCCGTCGGCACGCGGCGACGGCGAGTCGTCCTCGAGCCGGCGGCGGCACGCGTCCGCGAGCTCCTCCACCTCCGCCGGCGTCGGGCGCAGCTCGGGCTCCAGGAGCCGCCGGAACGCCGTCCGGATCCCGCGGTACGTCGGCTCCGCGACGAGCGTCGCGTGCAGGGCGACGGCGAGCGGGGCGTCGAGGCCGTGGAAGAGCTCGGCCGCACGCCGCGGCGCGCGGAAGCCGGAGAGCGCCTCGAAGCGCGTGAGCGCGTAGACGAGCTCGGGCTTGTGGTTCGCGTCCTTGTAGTTGCGGCGCGGGTCCCGCAGGTCGATGCCGGCGGCGTCCTCGGCGGCGAAGCCCTCGCGGGCACGGTCGATGTCCGGGTGCACCTGCAGGGAGAGCGGACGCGCCACGGCGATGATCTTCAGGAGGTACGGCAGGCACGGGCCGAACCGCGCGACGACGTCGGACCCGAGCATCGCCTCCGGACGCTCCGCGACGAGCCGGTCCAGCGGGACGCGCGCGTCGTCACGCACGGCGCAGGACGGCGCCGCCGGGTGGGCGCCGAGCCAGAGCTCGGCCACGGGGCCGCCGGTGACCGGCTCACCCAGGAGCTCGGGGATCGCCGTCGCCGACCCCCAGGCGTAGTCCTGGACGCGGTTGATCAGCCTGAGCATCAGCGCCTCACGGTCGACGGTACGAACGCCGCCGATCGTACTGAACCTCGTGCCGCGCCCCACGTTGGCCGCACGGCCGGTGTGCGACAGGATGGACCACCATGCGAGGGATCATCCTGGCCGGCGGTTCCGGCACCCGACTCCACCCGATCACGCTCGGCGTCAGCAAGCAGCTGGTGCCCGTCTACGACAAGCCCATGATCTACTACCCGCTCTCCACGCTGATCCTGGCGGGTATCCGGGACGTCCTCGTGATCACGACGCCGCACGACGCCGAGCAGTTCCACCGGCTCCTGGGCGACGGCTCGCAGTTCGGGATCTCGATCAGCTACACAGTGCAGGCCCAGCCCAACGGTCTGGCCCAGGCCTTCGTGCTCGGCGCCGACTTCGTCGGCTCGGACTCCGCCGCGCTCGTCCTCGGCGACAACATCTTCTACGGGCCCGGCCTCGGCGCCCGCCTGTCCCGCTTCGCCGAGATCGAGGGCGGCGCCGTCTTCGCCTACCGCGTCGCGGACCCGACGTCGTACGGCGTCGTCGAGTTCGACGCGGACGGCCGCGCGCTCTCGCTGGAGGAGAAGCCGAAGCAGCCCCGGAGCAGCTACGCCGTGCCCGGCCTCTACTTCTACGACAACGACGTCGTCGCGATCGCCCGGGACCTGCAGCCCTCGGCGCGCGGCGAGTACGAGATCACGGACGTCAACCGCACGTACCTCGAGCAGGGCCGGCTCCACGTCGAGGTGCTGCCCCGCGGCACCGCGTGGCTGGACACGGGGACGTTCGACTCCCTCGTCGAGGCGTCGGACTACGTGCGCACCATCGAGCACCGCCAGGGCCTGAAGATCGGCTCGCCGGAGGAGGTCGCCTGGCGCCAGGGCTTCCTGACCGACGACGAGCTGCGCGTCCGCGCCGAGTCGCTGGTCAAGTCCGGCTACGGTACGTACCTGCTGGGCCTGCTCGAGCGCGACGCCGCACCGGGTGGTCCTGCCGCCGACTGACCCCTCAACGGTCGGCGCCCACCGCCGATCGGACCGCCGTGCCGCCGTCAGCGCCGTCAGCGCCGCCGCCCCCCGTGGCCGCCCCCGCGGGGCTGCCCGAGCCGACCGTCTCCGGCGACGCGGCTCTCGCGGTCGTGGCCGGACCGACGGAGGTCGCCGACGCACCGAGCGCGCCCGAGGCG
>JAEWYD010000011.1 GCA_023462275.1 Actinomycetes bacterium | reverse complement strand
GGTCTCGGCCGGTGCGGCCGCCCGGGTGCCCGTCGCCCGGGTGACCAACCTCGTGCGGGCGCTGGGCGAGCTGCGCGACGCCGGGTGCTTCGTCGTCGGGCTGGACGCGGGCGGCACCATGGGCGTCGCCGACCTCCACCTGGCCTCCGGGCCGGTCGTGGTCGTCATCGGGTCGGAGGGCAAGGGCCTCGGCCGCCTGGTGCGGTCCACGTGCGACGTCGTCGCCGCCATCCCGATCCGCGCGGAGACGGAGTCGCTCAACGCGGGCGTCGCCGCGGGCATCGGCCTGTACGAGGTGGCGCGGATCCGCGCGACGCAGGGCTGAGCCGGTCCTGCCCGGGGCCGCGGCGCGGCCCCGGGCGCCGTCACTCGGTGGCCGTCAGTCGGTGGCCGTGAGTCGGTGGCCGTCAGTCGGTGATCGCGGGGATGACGGCGGTGTCCGCGCCGAGCACCTGCGCCTCGTCCGGGCGGTGGCGCAGCACGTTCTCCACGTAGCTGGCCGCCGCCTCGAGCATCGGCACGTCCCGGCCCTGCTCGCGCGAGATGTACCAGCGGTGGTCGAGCATCTCGTGGAACATCTGGGCCGGCTGCAGCTTGCCCCGCAGCTCGCGCGGTACGGACCGGACGGCCGGCTCGAACACCGTCGTCAGCCAGTCGTGCGCGACGAACTCCTCGTCCTCGCCCTGCCGGTCCATGGCGGCCCGGTAGCTGTCGAGGTCGTTGAGCAGCCGCTGGGCCTGGTTCTCTTGCACATCGAGCCCGGTGAGCCGCAGGAGCCGGCGGGCGTGGTGGCCGGCGTCGACCACCTTCGGCTGGATCCGCACGGTGGTGCCGCCGATGTCGGTGGTGATGTCCAGCTCGCCGACGTCGAAGCCCAGCTCGTTGAGGCGCTCGATGCGGGCCGCGACCCGCCACCGGTCGACGGCGCCGAACGACTCCTCACCCGTCAGGGCGTCCCACAGCTCGGCGTAGCGCTCGACGAGGCGGTCGCCGACCGCCACGGTGTCGACCCCCGGCTCGAGCATGTCGCCGGCCTCGAGGTCCATCAGCTCGCCGATGATGTTGACGCGGGCGATCTCCAGGTCGTAGTTGCGCTGGCCGTCCGTCAGCGAGGCGTGCAGGTCGCCCGTCTCGGCGTCGACGAGGTAGGCCGCGAACTGCCCCGCATCGCGGCGGAAGAGGGTGTTGGAAAGAGACACGTCGCCCCAGTAGAAGCCGGCCAGGTGCAGGCGCACCAGCAGCACGGTCAGGGCGTCGATGAGGCGACCCGTGGTGTCCGGCTGCAGCGCCTGGCTGAACAGGGCGCGGTAGGGGAGCGAGAACTGCAGGTGCTGGGTGACGAGCACGGCCTCGAGCCGCTCGCCCTGCGGGTCGCTGCGCCCGGTGATCACGCCCACCGGCTCCACGCTGGGCACGCCGAGGCGCCGCAGCGCCCGCAGCAGCTCGTACTCGCGGTAGGCGACGGTCTCGCCGATCTCCTTGACCGCGATGACGCGGCCGGAGAGCTTGACGAACCGCACGACGTGGCGCGAGATGCCGCGGGGCAGCGCCGCGAGGCTCTCCGCCGGCCACTCCTCGAGCGGCACGTGCCAGGGCAGGTCCAGCAGCGCCGGGTCCGGCGCGGCCGCGGTGATCTGCAGGGATGTGACCACGATGCTCCCTTCACGCACCGAGGGCGGGACGGCGTGCGCCGTCCCGCCCTCGGGTGATCCGTCTACGCGATCAGGCGTTCAGCCGCGTCCCGGTCGACGCCGAGAAGGCGTGCAGCTCGCCCGGGCGGACGGCGACCCAGATCGTGTCGCCCTTGCGGGGGACGGCGCGCGGGTCGCAGCGGACGATGATCTCGCCCTCGCCAGCGCCGGAGCGGATCTCGCGGGCGGCGGCGCCGGCCATGACCAGCTCGCCGTACACGAGCGCGTCCGCGCCGAGCTCCTCGACGAGCACCACCTTGATCGGGATGGCGCCTTCGTGGGCCTGGGAGACGACGTCCAGGGCCTCCGGGCGGAAGCCGAGGGTGACGTGGCCGCGGTCCTCGGGGGCGATCTTCGACAGGATGCCGCGGTCGAGCGGCACGCGGGTGTTCGCCAGCTGGGCGCCACCCTCGACGACCTGGAACGAGCCGATGTTCATGGCCGGGGAGCCGATGAAGCCGGCGACGAAGACGTTGTTCGGGCGGTCGTACAGCTCGCGCGGGTCGCCGACCTGCTGGAGCAGGCCGTCCTTGAGGACCGCGATGCGGTCACCCATCGTCATGGCCTCGGTCTGGTCGTGGGTGACGTAGACCGTGGTGACGCCGAGGCGGCGGGTCAGGGACGCGATCTGCGAACGCGTCTGGACGCGGAGCTTCGCGTCCAGGTTCGACAGCGGCTCGTCCATGAGGAAGACCTGCGGCTGGCGGACGATCGCGCGGCCCATGGCGACGCGCTGGCGCTGGCCACCGGAGAGGGCCTTGGGGCGACGGTCGAGGTACTCGGTGAGGTCGAGCATCTTGGCGGTCTCTTCGACGCGCTTGCGGATGTCGGCCTTCGGCACGCCGGCGATCTTCAGGGCGAAGCCCATGTTGTCGGCGACGGTCATGTGCGGGTACAGCGCGTAGTTCTGGAACACCATCGCGATGTCCCGGTCCTTCGGCTGGACGTCCGTGACGTCGCGCTCGCCGATGAGCACCCGGCCGGAGTCGACGTCCTCGAGGCCCGCGAGCATGCGGAGCGAGGTGGACTTGCCGCAGCCGGACGGGCCGACGAGGACCAGGAACTCGCCGTCGGCGATGTGCAGGTCCAGCGCGTCGACCGCGGGGCGCTCGGTGCCCGGGTAGATCCGGGTCGCCTTGTCGAAAGTAACGGTAGCCATGCCTGTATTTCCCTCCACCGGCAGGTACGTGCCGGACGATCCGTTGTGGAGTCGGGTGCCGGAGTGGCACCGACACGGCCGACGTTGCCCGACGGAGAGATCCGCATGACGTCATCGACCGTGCGACGGGGCCATCCTGCCACATCGTCTCCGGGACCGACGACGGCCCTTCGGGTCACGATCCGGCGTCGAAAGCGCTGATCAGGCGCCCAGCAGGTCCGCCAGACGGTGCAGAGCGGCCGCCACCTCGGCGGGCGCGGGCACGCGGAACCGCGCCGCCGTCGCCCCGTCGCCGACCTTGACGGTCACGTCGTCGGGGCCGAGGGCGGCGAACGCGCGCTCGTCGGTCACGTCGTCGCCGGCGTACAGGAGGCCGGCGGCCCCCACCTGCGCGCGCAGGTCAGCCAGGGCGCTGCCCTTGTCGACGTCGAGCACCGCGAGCTCCACCACGTCCTTGCCGCGCAGGACGTCGACCCCCTCGCGGGTGCCCAGCTCGACCGCGGCCGCGGTGAGGCGCGCGGCGTCGTCGGGCGCGGCGGTGCGCGTGTGCACGACGACGGAGGCGGGCTTGGTCTCCAGCCGCCCGGTCGTGCCCGCGACCATCTCCCGCGCCGCGGCGGCCAGGCGGGCGAGCCGGTCGGCGGCGTCGTCGGGCAGGTGCAGGGG
>JAEWYD010000010.1 GCA_023462275.1 Actinomycetes bacterium | reverse complement strand
CCTGTCTGGGGGGCCTCCGGCGGGGGGGGGGGGTGGGGGGGCGCGGCGGGGGGCCGCGCCCCCTCACCGATCGGTCAGTCGTCGTTGTACTTGCGACCCTTGGGCACCGTCGCGAGGATCGAGATGACCGCGACGAGCGCCAGGATCAGGTTGAACATGAACGTGATCATCCCCGCCTGGCGGATCGTCTCGTTCTCGTGCATGCCCTGGGTCACGAGCAGCTCGCCGAGGATCGACACGCCCGAGCCCAGGAACGAGCTGAAGATGGTCAGCGACAGGGCCGCGCCGATGGCCCCACCCAGCGAGGATGCCATCTTGTAGATGCCTGCGCCCGACCCGGCCTGCGCCGGCGGGAGGTTGGACAGCGCCGCGTCGGTCGACGGCGTCGCGTAGAACGCGAGCCCGACCCCGAACAGCGTGTAGGCGATCACCGCGAGGACCTCGTACTGCCCGACGAGCAGGTTGGTGGGCACGAGCGCGACGCAGGCCAGGGCGACGATGCCGGCGCCCCACACCATGGGCTTGCGGGGGCCGAACCGGCGCAACAGCTTCTCGCCGACCCGGATGAAGCCGATGATCGTGACCGCGTAGCCGATGGTGAGCAGGCCCGCCTTCCACGGGTCGAACAGCTCCGGGCGGGCCAGCTGGAGCATCTGCTGGCTCACGATGAGCAGGCCGATGGTGGCGTTGAGGAGGAAGTTCGACAGGGTCGCGCCGGTGAAGGTCGCGTTCCGGAACAGCCCGAAGTCGATGAACGGGGCCGTCCGCGTGCGTTCCACGAGGAAGAACACGACCGCGCCGACGACGGCGACCGCCACCAGTCCGAGGGTCGCGGGGCTGCCCCAGCCGATCTGGCGGCCGAAGATCAGCACGATCATCAGGGCCAGGACCGTCACCATGAACACGAGCAGGCCGGGGACGTCGAAGCGCCGGTGGCTGGTGACGTCCGCCCGGCTCTCGGGCGTGCCCCACATGAGCCCGATCGCCGCGACGGAGACGACGATCGACACGTAGAAGATCGACTGCCAGTTGATGTTCGACGCGACGAAGCCGCCGAACAGCGCCGCGACGCCGGAGCCGCCCCAGGACCCGATCGACCACATCGAGACGGCACGCTGGCGGTCGGCGCCGTCCCAGTAGCTCTTCAGCAGCGCCATGGTCGACGGCATGATGCACGCCGCGGACAGGCCCTGCAGGGCACGGCCGGCCAGGAGCATCGGGAGCGTCGCGACGCTCGCGGACAGCACGAGGAGCACGGAGCCCACGAGCCCCAGCACGTTCCCGGCGATGGCGATGCGGACGCGGCCGATCCGGTCGGCCAGGCCGCCCATGAAGACGATGAAGAGGCCGGAGAACAGCGCGGTGATCGACACCGCGAGGTTCATCTGGTTGACGGTCACCGCCGGGTTCGCGATCTCGTCGATCGGTCCGCCGTTGAGGTCCGTGAGCATCGTCCGGGCGACGGTGCCGACCGTCCCCGCGAACATCCAGAAGGTGAGGACGCCGAGGACGATGCCGACCAGCAGCTTGTCGTTGCCGCGGTAGGTGCGCTCGGCCGGTGCGGTGGTGGCCGGTGAGGCGTTCACGAGAGGTCCTTCCCGAGGTAGGCCATGGCCGCGACGACGACGGCCTCGGTGCCGGCGTCGAGCGTGGGCTGGATGAGGGGGGCGAAGCGGGGGTTGTGGTTGGGCACTGCGGTGCCGGGCGCGAAGCCGCCCACTGCCCAGTACGTGTACGGCGTGCCGAAGGCGTCGGGGATGCGGCTGAAGTCCTCGCTGGCGGGCACGCGGCCGAGCGGGACGACGCGATCCGCGCCGAAGTGGGCGGTGAACGCGGCGGTGACCCGGGCGGTGACCACGGGGTCGTTGTCCGTCAGCGGGAACTGGTCGTAGTACTCGAAGGTCGGCTCCTGCGGGGAACCGGCGGCGGCGCACTCCCCGCGCACGACGCGCTCGACGGCTGCGATCACGCGCTCCCGCGTCGCCGTGTCGTACGTGCGGAGGTTGACGAGCAGCTGGGCCCGGTCGGGGATCACGTTGCTCGTGCTGCCGGCGTTCAGCGCGCCCACCGTGACGACGGCGAACTCCCCGGGCGGAACCTCGCGGGAGACGATCGACTGGAGCCGCAGGACGACGGCGGCGGCCAGGACGACGGGGTCGACGCCGAGGTGGGGCATCGACCCGTGCGAGCCCTTGCCGAACACCGTGATCCGGATGCTGTCGCCGGCGGACAGGACCGGCCCGACCTGCGTGGCGAGCGCGCCGGCGGTGTGCCCCAGGACGTGCTGCGCGAACGCCACGTCGGGGCGCGGGACGGCGTCGGTGAGGCCGTCGGCGACCATGGCGCGCGCGCCGGCCGCGGTCTCCTCCGCCGGCTGGAAGAGCGCCACGAACGTCCCCGACCACGCCTCGGGTTCGGCGGCCAGCAGCGCGGCGGCGCCGAGCAGGCACGTCACGTGGACGTCGTGCCCGCAGGCGTGCATCACGCCGACGGCGTCGCCGGACGCCGCGACGGCGGTCTCGGTGGAGGCGTACGGCAGCCCCGTGTCCTCGGTGACCGGCAGGGCGTCCATGTCGGCGCGGCTCAGGACGACGGGGCCCGGGCCGTTGGCGAGCACACCCACGACACCACCGCCCAACGGACGCACCTCGTAGCCGAGCCCGCCCAGGCGGTCGGCGATCAGCGCCCGGGTCGCGTGCTCCTGGAGGCTGAGCTCGGGGTGGGCGTGCAGGTGCCGGTAGAGGTCCTCCTGCCAGGTGCGGGTGGCGCCCAGACGGCTGAGCACCTGGTCCAGTGCGGGCACGGTGACTCCTCTCGTGCGCGGTCGCGGCGTTGTCGGTCTGCGCGGCGTCCGGTCCGGCCGCCGTCGCCGGGTTCGGGACGGATGGATTCGGCTGAGGTGGACGTCTCCAGGCTAGAAACGGCGCTACCGTTGCGGGCAAGGGCGCCGGAAGTGGTCAGAAGTGGGGACTTCCATGACGGATCTGGTTCTCGACGACGATGATCGTCGCCTGATCGCCGCGCTGCAGGTTCGCCCGCGCGCGTCCTGGACCGAGCTCGGGTCCGTCCTGGCCCTGAGCCCCGTCACGCTCGCGCGGCGGTGGTCGCGGCTGTCGGAGGCGGGCGTGGCCTGGCTGACGGCGGCGCCCAACCTCCAGTCGGGGACGTCGGCCATGGGTCAGGGCGTGGCGCTCGTGGAGATGCGCGTGGCGCCGGGCCAGGTGCTGCCGATCGCGGCCGAGCTGGCCCGGGTCCCCGAGATCGCCACGATCGACCTCACCGCCGGCAGCCGCGACCTGGTCCTCACGGTCATCGCGGGGGACGACGACGCGCTCGCCCGCCTGCTGCTCGAGCAGCTCCACCCGGTCGGGACCGTCGTGGCGCTGCACTCGCACCCGGTGACGCGCACGTACGTCGACGGCAGCGGCTGGCACCTGCCCGGGCTGACGGAGTCCGAGCGCGCGCGGCTGTCGGCGCACCGCGCCCCGGCCAACCGGGCTCGCGTCACGCCGCTCATGGAGGCCGCCGCCCGCGAGCTGGCCCGCGACGGCCGCGTCACGGCGACGCAGCTGGCCGACGCGCTGGGCCTGCGTCCCCGGCGCGCCCGCGACCTCATCGGCGACGTCGTCGGCACCGGGCGGCTGAGGTTCCGGACCGAGATCGCCCGACGCCACTCGGGGTACCCGCTGTGCACCTGGTACTTCCTGCGCACCCCCGCGTCGCAGCGGGACGCGGTGGCGCAGCGCATCGCCACGGTCCAGGAGGCCCGCGCCGTCGTCGCGGTCGTCGGGCAGTACGACCTGGCCATCGACGTGTGGACGAGGAACCTCGACGACGTCCACCGGCTCGAGGCGACGATCGAGGACCGGATGCCGGGCGTGCAGATCGTCGACCGCGCGGTCGTCCTGCGGACCGTGAAGCTGATGGGCCGCCTGCTGGACGACACCGGGGTCGCGCGCGGCTTCGTCCCGCTGCCGGCCTACCTCAAGGGCGGACCGATCTGAGCCGGGTCGCCCGGCGCGGTTAGCGACCCGCCAGCTCCGCGACGACTGGCGCGAGCGTGCCGGCAGCGTTGGCCCCGACGACGACGTAGGAGAAGCCGCCCTCCTCGCGACGACGGAGGAGCTCCTCGGTCGCCGCCGAGGGGTCGCCCGGGAGGGCGAGGAGCGAGTCCTCGGCGTGCAGCGCGGCCGCGTCGGTCGCGGGCCCCGCCATGAACGGTGCGACCGTCTCGCCGACGACCGGCACGTGCAGGGCGAGCTCGACGTCCCGCTCCGTGCGGAGCCCCGACGCGACGCGCACGATCTCGCCTCGCGCGTCACCCGGCATCGCCATCACGTTCACGGTGTCGGCGACCTGCGCCGCGAGCGCGAGCGCCCGGGGGCCGCGGACGGCCATGGCCACCGGCGTGCGGCGCTCGGCCCCGTCGAGCTCCCGGAGCGCCGCGACGCACTCGCCGATCAGCTCCAGGCGTCGCCGCGGCGGGACCACCGGCAGGCCGAGCCGGCGGAGCTCGTCGTCGATGTCCGGCCGGCCCGTGCCCATCCCCAGCTCGAAGCGCCCCTCCGTGAGCACCGACAGGGAGTGCGCCTCCCAGGCGAGCATGCCCGGGTTCCGCAGCGGCGAGGCGTGCACCCACGTGCCGACCCTCAGGTCCGTCAGCGTCGCCGCGACCGCGAGCATCGGGCCGGGTGCGGGCTGCCACTGCGGCACGTCCGGCACGAGGAGGGTGGCGAAGCCGAGGTCTGCGAGCCGGCGCACGGCGTCGCGCCACGTCGCGACGTCGGTGCGCAGCGGCGCGACGACGCCGAACCTGAAGGGGCGTGGCCGTGGCGTCGTCTGGTCGTTCGTCGTCATCGCTGGTCCTCTCGCGCGCGTTCTCCGGTGGCTACTGCGTGCTGACCGGCCGCGGGCCCGGGACTGATCGCCCCACGGGAACCCGCCGTCCACCGTGCCGGGTGCCGTCGCGGGCGCGAGGATGGTGACGGCTCCGCGGGACGGGACGGTGCGGATGACGGCGACGGAACTCGAGCGCTTCGTCGAGGCGCAGGACGCGCCCGACGGGGGGCGGACGACGTACGAGGCCGCCCTGGCCGAGCTGCAGGCCGGCCGCAAGCGGGGGCACTGGATCTGGTTCGTCTTCCCGCAGATGGACCTGGGTCGGAGCCCGACGGCGCACCGCTACGCGGTCGACTCCCTCGCCGACGCCCGGGCGTACCTGGGCCACCCCGTGCTGGGTCCCCGCCTGACGGAGTGCTGCGAGGCACTGCTGGCGCTCGACGTCCCCGACCTGCGGGGCGTGCTGGGCGACGTGGACGCGATGAAGGTGCGGTCGTCGATGACGCTCTTCCGGGCCGCGGCCCCGGAGGCCGACGTCTTCGACCGGGTGCTGCGCCGCTTCTACGGCGGCGAGCCCGACGACGTCACGCTCGCGCGGCT
>JAEWYD010000009.1 GCA_023462275.1 Actinomycetes bacterium | reverse complement strand
GCGGAGACCAGCGCCGCCCACGGGTCCAGCGGGGCGACAGGGGCGTCCGAGCCGAGCACCAGGCGCGCCCCCGCCTCGTGCAGGGCCCGCAGCGGGAAGGCGCGGTCCGTCCGCCCCCGCCACAGGGCGTCGGCCACGTCGCGGTCGTCCATCGCGTGCTCGGGCTGCACCGAGGCGACGACGCCGAGCCGTGCGAACCGGGCCACGTCGTCGGCCGCGAGGAGCTGCGCGTGCTCGACCGAGCCGCGCGCGCCGGTCGCCTCGAACGCGTCGAGCGCGAGGGTGTTCGCGCGGTCGCCGATGGCGTGGATGGCGCACGTCAGGCCGGCCGCGCGCGCCCGCGCCATCAGGGGCCGCAGCTCCTCGGGCGGCACGTTGAGCACGCCGTGCCCGCCGGTCCCCGGGTACGGGTCGACGCAGAACGCCGACCGCGTGTTGAGCGCGCCGTCGCTGATGACCTTGAGGGCGCCCTGGGTCACGCCGTCGGCGATCGCGTCACCCGTACGCAGGCCCGCCGCGAGCACGCCGTCCAGGTGCGGTGCCCACACGCCGGCGCGCACCCGCAGCGAGTCGAAGCCGCCCGCCACCCGTCGCCGCCACACCGCGACGTTGTCCGCCACCTCGTAGTCCACGATCCCCACGACGCCGCGGGCCGCCGCCGCCGACGCCGCGTCCGCGACCCAGCCGTCCAGGACGTCGTCGGGCACGACGTCGAGGGCGCCCATCCGCGACAGCCACTCCCCCTCGCGCAGGCGACCGGTCGGGTGGTCGGGCAGGCCGAACCAGCGCAGGCCCGCCGAGCTGAGCCACGCGCCGTGCAGATCCCCGCTCACGAGCACCACCGGCACGTCGCCGACCGCGGCGTCGAGCAGGGCTGCCGTCGGCTCGTCGGGCCAGAGCGCGTCACGGAAGTCCCGGCCGAGCAGGGGGCGGCCGGCGGGCGGGGGCGCCTCGGCCAGGCGGGCCGCCACCAGCGCGACGGCCTCGGCCGCCGACCGGGCGGCCGCGAGGTCCAGCCGCTGGCGCGACGACGCCCACTGCGTCAGGTGCACGTGCTGGTCCCACAGCCCCGGGACGACCCAGCGCCCGTCGAGGTCGACGCGCTCCGCGCTCGGCAGCCGATCGGGACCCGGCCCGACAGCGGCCACGACGCCGTCGCGCACGAGCAGATCGACGGGCGCGTCGGCGCCCAGCAGGCGCGCGTCGGCCAGGACCAGGTCACGGGACGTCACCAGGGCATCGAACCACCGCGGCGCACGGGCGCACCGGCGCGGACCACCGACCGGCCGCCCGGGCGGGTGCCGATCCGGGCGCCCGTCAGCCCTCCGCGCCGGGCGCCTCGCCCCGCTCGATGCCGAGCGTGGCCAGCAGGTCCTCGTGCAGCTCGAACCAGACCCGGTGGCACGAGTCGACCGCGACGCCGTCCACCCAGGCCAGGTCCCCGAGCTCGGCCGTGCGCAGGGCGTGCAGGTAGCGGTCCCCGTACCCCGCGAAGCGTCGCAGCGCCGACGCGAGCCGCTGCTCGACGGGCACGAGGTACCGCCCCAGGCGGCTCAGCTCGTCGAGGACGCGCTCGTCCCACCGCCAGTCGTCGTGCTCGTTGGCCGCGAGCGCGTCCCACGGCGTCGGGTGGATCTGCCAGTCCGTGCAGGCCCGGAGGAACCGCGCGTTGAGCGCCTCGAAGTCCCGGTAGGCGGCCAGCACGGGCTCCCGGGCACCGGTGGCACGCAGCTCGGCCGCGAGGCGCCGCTCCCCCTCCGCCCGGCCCGCGGGCGTCAGCGACCAGACGCCGGGCGCGGCCGTGCGCGCCTGCATCACCCAGCCGTGCGCCTCGAAGTCGAGCAGCAGCTCGGCCGTCTCCGCCGCGTCGAGCCCGTAGCGGTCGGCCGCCCCGGGGGCGTCGGTCATGCCGAGCACCCGCACGGCGTGCAGGGCGAGGAGCCCGGGGGCGGAGGTCGCGCCGACGCCGCCCGCCGTCCCCAGCAACTCGTCGTCGTCCATGCGGCACCCTAACCGGCGGGGTCCGTGCGCAGCTCGAGACCCAGCCACGCGGCCAGGTCGGCGAGCTCGGCGGCAACGGCGTCGGACACCTCCGACCCGAACGGCTGGTCCTCGTGGACGGCGGCGACGCGCAGGACGCCGGCCTTCCGGTCTGCCGTCGCGTCCACCTTGCCGACCAGTCGGTCGCCGTGCAGCACGGGGAGCGCGAAGTAGCCCCAGCGACGGGCCGCCGCGGGCTTGTACATCTCGAGGGCGTACTCGAAGCCGAAGAGGTCGAGCGCGCGACCACGGTCGTGCACCAGGCGGTCGAACGGCGACAGCAGCGCCGTCCGCCCCGCGAAGGGCAGCCCGAGCTGCGCCGGGTCGACCCGCCAGTGGCCCGGCACCCCCTCGATCACCGCGGGCTCCCCCGCCGCACCGACGCGGGCGGGCTCGACGGGCACCTCCACCGGCTTCTGCGGCACGATGCCGAGCGCCCGCAGGCGCCGCGCGTCCCGCTCGCACCGCGCCACCTCGGCCGGCGGGATCACGAGGTCGGCGGGGTACACGCGCTCGGCCAGGTCCCACAGGCGTTCGCGGCCCCGGCGGCCGGAGACCGCCACCTCGCCGCGGAACGTGAGGACCTCGAGCAGCTGCGTCACGTTGCGCCGGTCCGTCCAGCCCGTGGAGCCCCACGGCACCGCGCACGTGTCCGGCAGGTCGCGCGACGTCAGCGGCCCGGCGTCGCGGAGCCGGGCCAGGACGTCGCGCCGGAAGGCGTCGTTGGCGGCGACCCACGCGTGGTGCCGCGGCCCGATGTGCGGTGCGGCGCCGTCGGCGAGGTAGAGGCCGACGTCGCGCATCGGCCGGATCAGCGCCACCACCTCGGCGAGCTCTCGGCGCGCCAGCGCGGTCACCAGGTGCTCCGGGCGGTAGGCGGCCCCCAGCCGGCTCCACGCGACGAGGTCGGCGCTGGGCGCGACAGCCGAGGTCGGGTCGATCTGCAGGAGCGTCAGGTGCTGCACGACGGCGAGGAGGTCAGCCGGTCGGTCGGCGTCGAGGAGCTGCGCCCGGACCGCGATGCGGCGGGCCTCGTCGCGGTCCAGGACGTGGGTCTGCACGCGGGCAGGGTAGCCACCGGCTCCGACAGCCGGGCCGCCCGCGGGCCGAGCGGCCGATCCGCCACCCTCCCGCGGAGGAACCGCCCGCGGAACAGCCCCACCGGACCCCTCGACAAGAGCAGACTGGCGAGCAAGCGCCGTCCCGGTCGCTCGCACCCGCGGGCCCGGGCAGACAGCCGTCCGGGACGGCGGCCCCGAGGCGGACGGAGGCTGCGATGAACACCGAACAGCTCGAGAGGATGGCGTCGGCGCGGGGGTTCGTCGCGGCGCTGGACCAGAGCGGGGGCAGCACGCCGCAGGCGCTGCGCGCGTACGGCGTCGACCACTGGTCCGGCGAGGCGCAGATGTACGACCTCGTGCACACGATGCGCGCGCGGATCATCGCCAGCCCGGCGTTCAGCGGCACCCGCGTGCTCGGGGCCATCATCTTCGAGCAGACGATGTCCCGGCAGGTCGAGGGCGTGCCCACGACGGCGTACCTGTGGGACAAGAAGGGGATCGTCCCCTTCCTGAAGATCGACAAGGGCCTCGCGGAGCCCGCCGACGGCGTGCAGGTCATGCGGCCCATCCCCGACCTGGAGGCCGTCCTGCACCGCGCGCGGACGAACGGCGTCTTCGGCACCAAGATGCGTTCCGTCGTCGCCGCACCGGACCCGGCGGGCGTGGGGGCGGTCGTCGCGCAGCAGATCAGCGTCGCCCGGCAGGTGCTGGCCGCCGGCCTGGTGCCGATCGTCCAGCCCGAGGTCGACATCCACGCCGCCGGCAAGGCCGCCGCGGAGGACCTGCTCCGGTCGGCGCTGCTCGGCGAGCTGGACCTGCTGCCGCCGGAGCACCGCGTGGTGCTGCTCATGACGCTGCCCGAGCGGGACGGCGACCTGACGCCCTTCGTCGAGCACCCGCGCGTCCTGCGCGTGATGGCCGTGTCCGGCGGCTACCCGCGCGCCGAGGCGACCGAGCGGCTCGCGCGCCAGCCCGGCGTCATCGCGTGCTTCTCGCGCGCGCTCACCGAGGGCCTGCGGCTCCAGCAGGACGACGCCGAGCTCGACGCAGTCCTCGAGGAGTCCATCGCCGCCATCGCCGCCGCGTCGGCGACCTGAGCCGCCGGACGACGCCCGAGCCCCGCCGGCCCGTCGTCGCCGCCCGCCGCCTCAGGACAGGTGCGTCCGGAGGTACGCGGCGACGTCGTCGGCGGGGAGCGGGCGGCTCAGCAGGAAGCCCTGCGCCTGGTCGCAGCCGAGCTCGGTCACCAGGCGCAGCTCCTCGTCCGTCTCGACACCCTCGACGACCGTCGCGGCGCCGATGGCCCGCGCGAGCTCGACGATGAACGCGAACATCGGGCGGTCGCCGGGCAGCCGGCTCGTGAAGGACCGGTCGATCTTCAGGATGTCGACGGGGAGGTCGCGCAGGTAGGCGAGCGAGCTGTAGCCGGTCCCGAAGTCGTCCACGGCCACGTGGACGCCCAGCGCCCGCAGCTCGCCGAGGCGGCGCAGGCTCGTCTCGAGGTCGAGCATCAGCACGCTCTCGGTGATCTCGAGCTCGAGGGCCGACGGCGGCAGGCCGACGTCCGCGAGCACGCGGCTCACCATGGCCACGCAGCCGTCGTCCGCCAGCTGCAGCGCCGACATGTTGACCGCGATGGTCAGAGGCAGGCCCGTCTCATCGCGCCACCGCGCGACGGCGGTGCACGCGGTGCGGAGCACGTGCTCGCCGAGGGCGTGGATGAGGCCGAGGTCCTCCGCCATCGGGATGAACGCCCCGGGCGGCACGTCGCCGTGGCCGGGCCGCCGCCAGCGGGCGAGCGCCTCCATGCCGACGATGCCGTCGCCGGCGCGGTCGGGCCGGAGCCGGAGCACGGGCTGGTACGCCACGGCGATCTGCCCGGCCGCGATCGCCGCGCGCAGGTCGCCGTGCATCTCGAACCGCTCGTCCGCGTTCTCGCGCAGCCGGGCGTCGAAGACCGCCACCTGGTCGCGCCCGCCGTCCTTCGCCTGGTACATGGCGACGTCGGCGTCCCGGAGCAGCCCGGCCACGTCGCGCTCCCCCGCCCGGCAGACCGCGACGCCCACCGAGATGGTCGCGACGATGGGCCGACCGGCCACCTCGAAGGGCTCCCGCATGACGCCGCACACGCGATCGGCCAGCACGCGCGCCTCCCCCGCGCGACCCACCTGCGCGGTGAGCAGCGCGAACTCGTCGCCGCCCAGCCGCGCGACGGTGTCGCCCTGGCGCACGACGCCGCGCAGGCGCTCCGCGACCGCGCAGAGCAGGGCGTCGCCGGCGGCGTGCCCGAGGGAGTCGTTCACGAGCTTGAAGCGGTCGACGTCGCAGAACAGCACGCCCACCAGCTCGCCGGTCCGGGACGCCCGGGCGAGGGCCACCTCGAGGCGGTCCTGGAAGAGCGCCCGGTTGGGCAGGCCGGTGAGCGCGTCGTGCGTCGCGGAGTGCGTCAGCTGGCGCTCCGCCTCGCGCTGCGCGGTCACGTCGATGACGACGGAGCCGACGCCGAGCAGGCGCGCGCCGTTGCGCACGGGGAAGTAGCTCGACGTCCACGTGCGCTCGCCCGTGGCCAGCTCCACGCCGTCCACGGAGCGCCCGGTCGCCAGCACGCGCCGCAGGTTCAGCGCGAGGGCCGGCGTGAAGCCGAGCGTCTCGGTGACGGGCCGGCCGACGTGGTCCGCCGCGGAGACGTCGGAGAGGTCCGCCAGGGCGGTGTTGAGCCACCGCGCGCGCAGGGCACGGTCCCAGAAGCCGAGGCCCACCGGCGTGGCCTCCGCGAACGTGTAGAGCTGGACGAGGGCCTCGTCGCGGTCGGCCACGGCGTCGCGGAACGCGGTCGCGGCCACGTGCACGAACACCGCGATGACCACAAGTGCCACCGCGCGCAGCAGCGCGACGGGGAGCGGGCCGTCGGCGGCGTCGAGCGGTACGAGCAGCAGGTAGGCCAGGGGCACGACGGCGGCGACCCCCAGGCCCAGGCGCTGGGGCAGCACCAACGGGTATACGGCGGCGACGACGAAGTACCACAGGAGGATGTAGCCGCTGCCCTCGTCAC
Organism: Actinomycetes bacterium; assembly: GCA_023462275.1. GTDB lineage: Bacteria > Actinomycetota > Actinomycetes > Actinomycetales > Cellulomonadaceae > Actinotalea. Next base: position 14,111 of record JAEWYD010000009.1, on the reverse strand, counting down.
CGAGTGCCATGAGCGCGAAGCCGAGCGTCACGATCAGCAGCAGCCGCACCACGGGGGCCGCCGCGCTGCGCCAGCCGAGCAGGCCGGCCACGCCCACGACGGCGAGGACGGCGGAGGCGGCGAGCATCGGCGGGACCGCCTCCTCGGCCGCGACCAGCTGCACCGCGAAGCCGTGGGCCGCCAGGGCCAGGCACGCCAGGGGTTCGAGCAGCCGGAGCTGCTGGGGGACGCTGGTGCTGTGCAGCTCCAGGCCGCTGGCGGCTCCCCCCACGTCGCCGCCCGCCGCGGTCGCGGACATGGCGCTGACGTTACCCGGCGCGGAGCCGCAGGTAACGGTCCTGCGGCCGATCGGGCGTACTTTAACCCGGTGCTCTGCCCGCACTTCGCCCGCGGGACCTGCCGGTCCTGCACCGACGTCGGCCGACCGTACGCCGACCAGCTGGCCGCCAAGGAGCGGCACTGCCGGGAGGTGCTCGCCGTCGGCGGGTTCAGCGTCGGCGGAACCGGCGTCGACGGAACCGGCGCGCCGGACCCCGTGGCGTGGCTGCCGCCCGTCGCCAGCGCCGAGGCCGGCTACCGGAACAAGGCGAAGATGGTCGTCGCGGGGTCCGTGGACGCGCCGACGCTCGGCATCCTGGACCCGGAGGGGCGCGGCGTCGACCTGCAGGACTGCCCGCTGTACCCCCCGGCGCTGGCGGGCGCCTTCCCGGCCCTGGCCGCGTTCGTCACGCGCGCGGCGATCGAGCCGTACGACGTCGCGGCCCGGCGCGGCGAGCTCAAGTACCTGCTGGTGACCGCGTCGCCCGCGGGCGAGCTCATGGTGCGCCTCGTCCTGCGGTCGCAGGAGCCGGTCGCCCGGATCCGCAAGCACCTGCCGGCGCTGCTGGCCGAGCTGCCGCAGGCCCACGTGGTCTCGGTCAACCTCCAGCCGGTGCACCAGGCGGTCCTGGAGGGTGACCGCGAGATCGTGCTGACGCCGGACGACACCCTGCCGATGCCCGTCGGCGACGTCGAGCTGCTGCTGCGGCCGCAGAGCTTCTTCCAGACCAACACCCCGGTCGCGGCGGCCCTGTACCGGCAGGCGCGGGACTGGGTGGCCGACGCCGACCCGGCCTCGGTCTGGGACCTCTACTGCGGCGTCGGCGGCTTCGCGCTGCACGTGGCCGACGGCGGGCGCGACGTCCTCGGCGTCGAGGTGAGCCCGGCCGCGATCGCCAGCGCGGAGGCGAGTCGGGACCGCGCGGGCCTGCGGCGCGTGCGGTTCCTGGCCGGGGACGCCACGGCCTTCGCGCTCGCGGCGCCGCGGGCGCCGGAGCTGGTCGTGGTCAACCCGCCGCGGCGCGGCATCGGCGCGGAGCTCGCCGGCTGGCTGGAGGCGTCCGACGTCCGCCACGTCGTCTACTCCAGCTGCAACGTGACCTCCCTGGCCCGCGACCTGGCGGCGATGCCCTCGCTGCGCGTGCGGGCGGCGCGCGTGCTGGACATGTTCCCGCAGACGGCGCACTACGAGGTCGTGACCCTGCTCGAGCGGGCCTGAGCCACCACGTCGACCCCTGGGCCGGACGGCGGGACTCAGTCCAGCGGGCTGGTCCAGCGCAGCAGGGTGCCGCGGCCCGACCGGCCGGGCCCGAGCGAGAACTCGCCGCCGGCCTCGCGGGCGCGGGAGGCCAGGTTGCGGGTCCCGGACGCGCGGTCCCGGACCTCCGGGAGCCCGACGCCGTCGTCCTCGACCTCGACCGCGACGGTGCCGTCCTCCCCCGCGCCCACGACGGCGAGCCGCACGGTCACCGCGGCCGCGCGGGCGTGCCGCGCGGCGTTCGTGAGGCCCTCGCGCGCGACGGCCAGGACGTGGTCCGCCCGGGACGCGCCGACGGCGGCGTCGATCCGGTCGACGTCGCCCTGCTCGCGCTGCGCGGGCCCCAGCGGGCGGCCGTCGAGGCTGATCTCCAGCCGCGGCTCGAAGCCGAACATGGGCGCCACGTTCGCGACCTCCCGGCGCAGCCGCTCGACGACGGGGGGCGGCGCGTCCGTCGTGTCCAGGGCCCGGACGATGGCCCGGATCTGGCGAACGGTCGAGTCGACGTTGTCCAGCGCCCCGGCGAGCATCCCCGTCACCTCGGCGGGGACGGCGACGGCGGCGGCGTCGCGGCGCGCGCTCTCCAGCTGCATCCCGGCGGCGAACAGCTGCTGGATCGCGAGGTCGTGCAGGTCGCGGGCGATCCGCGCCCGCTCGGCGTGCAGCGCGGCGACGTCCTCGGCGGCCCGAGCCTCGGCGAGCACGAACGCGAGGGCGGCCTGGGCGGCGAAGGTCTGGCAGAGCGCGACGTCGGCGGGGGCGAACGGCGCGGCGCCGTGCCGACGCAGCAGCACCATGACGCCGACGCTGCGGCCGCCCGTCACGAGCGGCGCGTAGAGCGCGGGGCCGAATCCCTCGCCGACGGGGTGCCACGCCTGCACGACCCCGGGCGTCGTGTCCCCGACGCCGGTGCGGAACACCTCGACCGACCGCGCCTCGGGCGGCGGGACGAGCCCGAGGAGCTCGTCGGCGCGCATGCCCTCGGCGATCTCGACGACGAGCTCGCCGCCGACGCCGGGCAGGATGAGCGCGACCGTGTCGGCACCGTCGATCTCGCGCGCCGTCGTCGCCACCGTCTGGAGGACCTCCTCCTGGTCGGCGCCCTCGAGCAGCATGGTGGTGATGCGCTGTCCCGCCATCAGCCACCGCTCGCGCCGCCGCTCGACGGCGTAGAGCTCGGCGTTCTGGATGGCGACCGCGGCGGCCGCCGCGAGGGCCTCGACCACCGCCTCGTCGTCGTCGTCGAAGCCACCCCGCTTCTCGGCGAGGTACAGGTACCCGTAGGTCTCGCCGCTGACCCGGACCGCCGAGCCGAGGAACGCGCCCATCCGCGGGTGGCCCGCGGGCATGCCCTGGAACGCCGGGTGCTCCGTCAGGTCGGCCAGCCGCAGGACCCCCGCGTCGGGGATCTGCCCGAGCACGCCGATGGCGTGCGGCGGGTGAGCGAGGCGGCCGACGACGGCGTCGGGCACGCCGCTCTGGACGAACGTCCGGGACGCGCCCTCGTCGTCGAGGATGTTGATGGCGCCGTAGCGCGCGCCGGTCAGCTGGGTGCTGGCGGCGACGAACCGCTGGAGCAGGCTCGGGAGGTCCAGGTCGGCCGCCAGGGCGAGCACCGCCCGGAGCAGATCGGTGGTCGACTCCGCCGCCACCCGGCCCTCCCTGGACATCGCCACACCCCTTCATCGGTATTTTTCCCGGCCTCTGTAGTGGTTTAACACGGCAGGGTGAACAGTTACCCGCGGAAGCGCTCCCGCGGGGTCCCCCGGGCGTGCCACGATGGCGGCGATCCGACGACCTGGTGGTGAGCAGTGACGACAGCGACGACCGACGCCGGCCCGACGAGCACGGGCGACGTGCTCGTCGTCCGCGACCTGGTGCGCCGCTTCGGCGACCTCGTCGCCGTGGACGGCGTCTCCTTCCACATCGCGCCCGGCGAGACCTACGGGCTCCTCGGCCCCAACGGCGCCGGCAAGACGACGACCATCTCGATGGTCGCCGGGCTCCTGCCCGCCGACGCCGGGACCGTGACGGTCGCCGGGAAGCCGATGGGCCCGCACCAGGTGCACGTCAAGCGGCACGTGGGCCTCGTGCCCCAGGAACTGGCGATCTACCCGGAGCTGAGCGCCCGCGAGAACCTCGTCTTCTTCGGGCGCCTGCAGGGCCTGCGCGGGGCCGACCTGTCGCGGCGGGTCGACGAGGTGCTCGAGCTCGTGGGCCTGGCCGACCGCGCCAAGGACGCGACGAAGGAGTACTCCGGCGGCATGAAGCGCCGGCTCAACATCGGAATCGGGCTGCTGCACCGGCCGACGCTCCTGATCCTCGACGAGCCCACGGTCGGCGTGGACCCCCAGTCCCGGAACGCCATCCTCGAGTCCGTCGAGGCGCTGTCGACCGAGGGCATGGCGGTCCTGTACACCACGCACTACATGGAGGAGGCCGAGCGCCTCTGCGACCGGATCGCCATCATCGACTCCGGGCGCTTCCAGGCCGAGGGCACCCGCGCGGAGCTCATCCGCCTGACCGGCGACCTCGACCGGGTGACGCTGGAGGGTACGGGCGCGGTCGCCGCGGCGGCGGAGGCCCTGCGCACGGTGCCCGGCGTCGAAGGCGTGGACGCCGACCGGCACAGCGTCCTGCTGAGCGTGCGGGAGGCGCCGGCGCTCGTCGCCGACGTCGTGACGGCCGCGACCGGTGCCGGCATGACGCTGACCGACGTCGAGATCGCTCGACCCGACCTGGAGTCCGTGTTCCTCAAGCTCACCGGCAAGGCGCTGAGGGACTGACATGCGCCAGGTCTGGATCATGACCGTCTCGGACCTGCGCCAGCGGGTCCGCGACAAGTCAGTGGTGATCTTCGCGCTGATCGTGCCGCTGGCGCTGATGTTCGTCTTCAACCTGACCTTCGGGAACACCGGCGACGCCGAGCTCGATCCGGTCACCGTCGCCGTGGCGGCGCCGGCGGACGACCCGATGGCGACGCACCTGCTCGACGGCGCCCTGGGCATCGACGCGGTGCAGGTCACGCGCGTGGACGCGGCGGACGCGGAGGAGGTCCGCAGGCTCGTCGACTCCGGCGACGTCGCGCTCGGGGTGATCGTGCCCGCCGAGTTCGGCCAGTCCCTGACCAGCGGCGCCGGACCCACCGTCCAGGTGCTGGAGGGCGACGCATCGAACCTCTCGGCCACGGTGGTCGAGTACGCGCTCGACGCCGTGCTCGAACGGCTGACCTCCGCGGCGAAGGCCGCGACGGCCGCGGCCTTCGCGGGCGTGCCCACCGACCAGCTCCAGGCCGTGGCGGAGGCCGCCGCCACGGCGGGGCCCCGGTTCGCCACGACCGAGGGCGAGACGTCGACCGAGCAGCTGAGCTTCGCGGGGAGCCTGGTGGCCGGTCAGGCCGGGCTGTTCCTGCTCTTCACCGTCGGGTTCGGCGTGCTCGGGCTGCTCGCCGAGCGGGAGCAGGGCACCCTGGCGCGGCTCCAGTCGATGCCCATGCGCCCGGACCTCATCGTCGCGGCCAAGGGCCTGGTCGCCTCCATCATGGGCGTGGTCGCCACCGCGGTGCTCCTCACCGTGGGCGGGATGTTCTTCGACGTGTCGTTCGGCTCGGTCGTACCCGTCGCGGCCCTGGTCCTCAGCGTCGTGGCGGCGGGTGTCTCGCTCGTGTTCGTCGTCGCGCGCGTCGCCCGGACCGCGGAGCAGGCGCAGGTGTCGCAGTCGATCCTCGGCATGGTGCTCGGCATGTCAGCCGGGGCGTTCTTCCCCATCACGGCAAGCGGGTTCCTCGGGACGCTCCTGGACCTCAACCCGATCGCCGCCTTCATGCACGGCCTCGGCATCACCACCGGCGGCGGCGGCCTGGGGGACATCGGCGGGCCGGTCGCGATCATGCTCGGCTTCGCTGCGCTCGCCGCCCTGGCGTCGCGGCTGGTGCCGGACCGGGGGGCGGCCGCATGAGGACGGGCCTCGCCATCGCGGCCGTCGAGCTGCGGCGGTTCCTCAAGGACCGCTCCAACTACTTCTTCGCCTTCATCTTCCCGCTCCTTCTGGTGCTGCTCATCGGCGCCGCCTTCGGTGGGAGCTCCGGCGGGTCGGTCGCCGTCGCCGGGCCGACGGGTGGCCTGCGGACGGGGATCGTCGACCAGCTCGCGGGCGCCGACGTGGACGTGTCCGTGGCGACGCCCGACGACATGCGCGAGCTCGTCGCGCGCGGACGGGCCGACGTCGGGGTGCTCGTCACCGCCGACGCCGCGCGGGCCTTCGACGCCGGCGACGACGTGACCGTGCAGGTGGTGCTCGGCAACCAGGCGCAGTCGCAGGTCACCGCCCAGCAGGTCGAGTCGGCCGTCGCCGCGCTGGCCTCGCGGGCGGGCATCACGGCCGCGCTCCGCGGCGCGGGTGCCGACGCGGACACCGCCGACGCCGCCCTCGCCCGGGCGGACGAGGCCGTGCACCCGGCGCACCTGCAGGTCACGAACGTCTCGGAGATCGCCGAGGAGTTCTCGGGCCTCGGCCGGTACGACTACGGCGCCTCCAGCGAGCTGCTGCTCTTCGTGTTCCTCATCTCGCTCGCCGGCTCGACGACCCTCATCCAGTCGCGGCGCCTCGGCGTCACCCGCCGCACCCTCGCCGCGCCCGTGTCGACGCCGCAGCTCGTGGGTGGCCAGGTGCTCGGCCGCCTCGTCATCGCCGCGTTCCAGGGCGCCTACATCATGGCCGTGTCGTCCCTCCTCTTCGGGGTCCAGTGGGGCAACCTCCCCCTGGCGATCGTGGTGATGGTGGTGTTCGCCCTGGTGGCGGCGGGTGCGGCGATGGTGCTCGGCTCGGTGATCGACAACGACTCCGCGGCGGGCGGCGTCGGCGTCGGGCTGGGCCTGGTGCTCGGCGCGCTCGGCGGGAGCATGTACCCGCTGGAGCTCTTCCCCGACGCGCTGCGGACCGTCGCGCACCTGACGCCGCACGCGTGGGCGTCCGAGGCGCTCGCCGAGGTCCAGCGGCACGACGCCGGCCTGCTCGACGTCCTCCCGCAGCTCGGCGTGCTGCTCGGCTTCGCCGTCGTGCTCCTGGCCCTCGGCTCCTGGCTGCTGCGCCGCAGCCTGGCCCGCGCCATCTGAGCCCTTGACTTCGAGCGCACTCGAAGGCGCAGGCTCGGTGTCTGCGACCTAGGGAGGCACCATGCGCGTGGGCGTGCACGTGATGCGGTTCGACGGACAGGACACCGCGGACCTCGGCCGGAACCTGGCGGACGCCGGGGCGGCGGCCGAGGACGCCGGCGTCGGCTGGCTGTCGGTGATGGACCACTGGTTCCAGATGGAGCGGATCCTGCCCGCGACCGACCCGATGCTGGCCGCGTACACGACGCTCGGCTACCTCGCCGGGCGCACCACGACGACGCAGCTCGGCGTCCTCGTCACGGGTGTGACGTACCGCCATCCCGGTCTGCTCGCCAAGATCGTCACCACGCTGGACGTGCTCTCGGGCGGCCGGGCCACGCTCGGCATCGGCGCCGCCTGGTACGAGCGCGAGCACCTCGCCCTCGGCGTGCCCTTCCCACCGCTCGCCGAGCGCTTCGAGCGCCTCGAGGAGACGCTGCGGATCTGCCTGCAGATGTGGAGCGACGACGACGGCGCGTTCGAGGGCCGGTACTACCACCTCGCCGAGACGCTGTGCTCCCCGCAGCCGGTCAGCCGGCCGCACCCGGAGATCATGATCGGCGGCAGCGGCGAGCGGAAGACGCTCCGGCTCGTCGCGCAGTACGGCGACGCGTGCAACCTCTTCCGCAGCACCCCGGACGAGCTGGCGCACAAGCTCGACGTGCTGCGCGGGCACTGCGCCGACGTCGGCCGCGACCCGGCCGAGATCCGCGTGACCATGCTCGACACCGGCGGCGCCCTCGGGGACCCCGCCGCCTACGCCGCGGGACTGGAGCCGTACGCGACGCTCGGGGTGGAGACGGTGATCCTCGCCCCGCCGGCCGGCCCCCTGGCGCCCTGGATCCGCGACGCGGTGGCGCCCGTCGTCGAGCGCGTCGCCGAGCTGCACTGACGGCGGACGCGCCGCCCGCGGCCGGCGCGCGGGCGCGGGGCGGCTGGTTCGGCATGATGATCGCGTCGGGCGCGCACGCGCCCGACGCCCCGCCCCCGAGGGAGCAGCCATGCCCGAACCCGCCTCGACGATGACGCCCCGCACCACGCCGCGCCACATCGCGCTCGTGGCGCACGACAACAAGAAGGCCGAGCTGCTGCGGTGGGCCGAGTACAACCGCGGCACGCTCGCCCAGCACGTGCTCTACGCGACCGGCACCACGGGCACGATGCTCGAGTACGAGCTGGGCCTGCCGGTGCACCGGTTCCTCTCCGGCCCGGTGGGCGGCGACCAGCAGATCGGTGCCAAGATCGCCGAGGGCGAGATCTCGATGCTGATCTTCTTCTGGGACCCGCTCGAGCCCCAGCCGCACGACCCCGACGTGAAGGCCCTGCTGCGCATCGGCACCGTGTGGAACGTGCCGATGGCCTGCAACGTCGCCTCGGCGGACCTCATGGTCTCCAGCCCTCTCCTGGCCAGCGACTACGAGCACCACCGGCCGGACCTCGGGCCGCGCCGCTGGGACGGCGAGCGGCCCGTCGACGCCTGAGCGCCGAGCGGGCCGCGGCCCTCGCTCACGCGAGGGAGAGGAAGAGCTTCTCCAGACGCCGGACGTCGACCTCGGCCCCGTCGTCCCCGGCGCCGGGCGCCAGCATGCACTGGCGCATGCCCGAGGCGATCACGGCGAAGCCGGCCCGGTCGATCGCCCGGCCGACGGCGGCGAGCTGGGTGACGACGTCCTCGCAGTCGCGACCCTCCTCGAGCATCCGCACGATGGCGCCGAGCTGGCCCTGGGCCCGCTTGAGCCGGTTGCCGATGGCGGTCAGCTCGTCGGGGGCGACGGGGCCGACGCCGCGGGACGCACCGTCCCGGCCGGCCTCCGGCGCAGCCGCGACGTCGTCGGCCACGGCGCTCACGACGCCACCGTCGCCTCGAGGGCGGCGCGCAGCCGCTGGGCGGCCTCCTGCGCCACCGGCTCGAGCGCGGGGTTCCCCGTGACCGCGACCATCATCGCCGGGTCCAGGGCCTCCACGGTCGTCCCGGCCGCCGTCGCGCGCACGGTGACCGTGCACGGCAGCAGGAGGCCGATCGACTCCTCGAGCCCGAGCGCCCGGTCGGCGAGTGTCGGGTTGCACACGCCGAGCACCAGCTGCGCCGGGTGCTCGGCACCGATCTTCGCGCGCAGCGTCCCGGCCAGGTCGATCTCGCTCAGGACGCCGAAGCCCTGGTCGGCGAGGGCGGCCTTCAGCCGGGCGAGCACCTCGTCCAGGGGACGGTCGGACGTCACGGGGAATCCGTAGGCCATGGCTCTTCTCCTCGGTCGACTGCGGGCACGCGGGGCGGTCGCCTCAGCGGCAGGTGCACTGCTGGTCGCGCGGCACGCCGGCCATGACGGCGTCGACGTGCATGCCGCAGCCGGTCCAGGTGACCTTGCCGCAGCGGGAGCAACGAGCGGGGCTGCACATCAGGTGTTCTCCTTCGTTCGGTGTGCTGGTTCGTCGGTGTGACGTTCGGTGTGCCGGTCGTTCGGGGTGCTGGTCGTCGTCCGGTGTGCTGGTCGTTCGGTGTGCTGGTCGTTCGGTGTGCTGGTCGTTCGGTGCGCGCGTCGGCCCGTGTCAGCGCCGGACGGCGCCGCCGGCGGCCTGCCACGCACCGATCCCACCGGCCAGGCTCGTGGCCTGGAACCCTCGGGCCCGCAGGTGCCGGGCCGCGGTCCGCGACCGCATGCCCGAGGCGCACATCACGACGACGGGCACGTCGGCGCGCAGCCGGCCGGTGACCGAGTCGATCTGCGCGAGCGGGACGTGGATGGCCTGCGGCGCGTGGCCGGACCGCCACTCCGACTTCTCGCGCACGTCGACGAGGACGGCGCCGTCGCGCACGAGGGCGAGGGCGCGGTCCGCGCGCACGGTCGGTCGCACGGCGCCCTCGGCGTCGCCGCGGCCGAGGAGCCTGTCGAGCCAGGGGAAGGCGGTCATGCGCGGGCCTCCTCGCGGACGGCGTCAGCGGACGTGGCGTCGGGGCGGGCCAGCGTGAGGCTGATCCAGCCGCCGGACAGGTTGCGGGCCGCGAGGCCGGCGTCGAGCAGGATGCGGGTCGCGAGGTAGGACCGGAAGCCGCTCGCGCAGTGCACGCTCACGGGCCGGCCGGCGGCGGCCCGCCGCACCTCGTCCAGGTAGCCGCGCAGCTCGGTGTGCGGGACGTTGAGGGCTTCGGGCAGGTGGCCGCGCTCGAACTCCCGCCGCGAGCGCACGTCGAGCACGAGCGTCGTGGCGCGCACCTCGTCGAGGTCGCGCGGGTGCCACTGCGGCATCGTCCCGTCGAGCGCGTTCTGCGCGACGAACCCGAGCATGTTCACGGCGTCCTTGGCGGACCCGAACGGCGGCGCGTAGGCCAGCTCGAGCTCGGCGAGGTCGTCGGCCGTCATGCCGGCCCGCAGCGCCGTCGCCAGCACGTCGATCCGCTTGTCGACGCCCTGCCGGCCGACCGCCTGCGCACCGAGCAGCCGGCCGTCGGGGGCGAAGCTGGCGACGATGTGGAGCTGCTCCGCGCCGGGGTAGTAGCCGGCGTGGTGCCCGGGGTGCACGCGCACCACCTCGTGGTCGATGCCGGCCCGCTCGAGCGCCGCCTGGCTCGCCCCGGTGACGGCCGCGGTGAGCCCGAAGACGCGGACGATGGCGGTCCCGAGCACCTCGGCCTGGGGCGTCGTGCGGTGGCCGAGGATCGCGTCCGCGGCACGGCGGCCCTGACGGTTGGCGGGCCCGGCGAGCGGGACCGCCCCGCTGGCGCCGGTCACGGCCTGGCGCACCTCGACGGCGTCGCCGACGGCCCAGATGGCTGGGTCGGACGTCCGCTGGTCGGCGTCGACGCGGATGGCACCGGTGGGCCCGAGCTCGAGCCCGGCGGACCGCGCCAGCTCGCTCGCCGGTCGCACACCGACGTTGACGACGACGACGTCGGCGTCCAGCACCGTGCCGTCGGAGAGGGAGACCGCGACGGCGGCCTCGGCCGAGTCGGCCACGGCGACTGCGGAGACCCCGAGGTGGAGGCCGACGTCGTGGGCCGCGAGCTCCGCGGCGAGCAGCGGCGCGAGCTCGGCGTCGAGCGGCGGCAGCACGTGGTCGGCGAGCTCGACGAGCTCGACCTGGAGGCCGCGGCCGACGAGCGCCTCGACGGCCTCGAGCCCGATGAAGCCGGCCCCGATGACGACGGCGCGGGGCGCCTCGCCGCGGTGGCGCGTGAGCTCGGTGACCCGCTCCTGGAGCGCGTCCAGGTCGGGGATCGTGCGCAGGGCGTGGACGGCGGGGTGGTCGATGCCCTCGATCGGCGGGCGGACCGCCACGGCGCCGGGCGCCAGCACGAGGGCGTCGTACGCCAGCTCGTACGCGCCGTCGGCCGCCTCGACCGTGACGACGCGGGCGCCGCGGTCGATCGCGGTGACGCGGCTGCCGGTGCGGACGTCGAGCGCCAGCGAGGCCGCGAGGGACTCGGGCGTGTGCAGCAGCAGGGAGTCGCGGCGCTCGATCTCGCCGGACAGGTGGTACGGCAGGCCGCAGTTCGCGAACGAGACGTAGGCGCTCTGCTCGAGCACGACGATCTCGGCGCGCTCGGAGAGGCGGCGGGCGCGGGCGGCGGCACTCATCCCGCCGGCGACGCCGCCGACGACGACGAGGCGCGTCGGGCGCTCGGACGTGCCGGAGGAGGGCGAAGCATCGGTGACCATGTCCACAAAGATACCCCCCGGGGTATCCCTGTCAAGCCGTCGGGCGAGCCCGCAGGTCAGCCCGGCGGCGGGACCGGCAGCCCGGCGGCCAGCGCGTCGAAGACGTCCGCGAACTCCTCGGCCAGCGGCCGGGCGAAGCCGTGCGCGCCGCAGTGCCGCACGGCGGTGCGCGCGGCAGCGGCGGCCACGGCGGCCACGAGCGCCGGGTAGAGGTCCTGCGGGTCCGCGCCCGTGCGGGCCGCCACGCCCGCCGCGATCGCCCGCTCAAGCTCGGCCGAGGCCGCGATCATCGCCGGCACGAGCTGCGGCGTCGTGCGCACGACCTGGGCACGCAGCGTCCAGATGTCCTGGTCCAGCACGACGTCGCCCGCCTGGGCGACGAAGACCGCGCGCAGCGCCGCGACGGGCGGTTCGCCGGCCGGCCGCGCGGCCAGCGCGTCGGCCACCCGGCGGGCCACCTCGGGGTCGTTGCCGACGAGCGCGTCCTCCTTGCTGGCGAAGTAGTTGAAGAACGTGCGCGGCGAGACGTCCGCGACCGCCGCGATCTCGTCGGTCGTGACGTGCTCCAGCCCCCGCTCCGCGACGAGTCGGAGGGCCGCCAGCCGCAGGGCGCGCCGCGTCGCGCGCTTCTTCCGCTCCCGCAGGCCCTCGTCCGCCACGCGGACCCCGGGCGTGTCGTAGGTCACGGAACAGAGTCTACCGACGCCGTGTTGCACAAGATGTAAACTTGCAGGCTCCGCAGGTTTGGCCGTCGGCCAGCCCATGACGGCAGCGTCGCCGCCTCACTCACCTCTCGAAGGAGACAGCCATGCCCGTCCGCGCCCGATCCTCGGCGACACGGCCCGCGGCCGGACCCGGCGTCGCCGGCCACCGGCTGACACCCGAGCAGCGCACGGTCTTCCTCGGCCTCATGCTCGGGATGCTCGTCGCGTCCGTCAGCCAGACGATCGTCTCTCCCGCGATGCCGATCATCGTGGCCGAGCTGGGCGGCATGGCGCACTACAGCTGGCTCGCCACCGCCGCGATGCTCGCCTCCGCCGTCGTCGTGCCCGTCATCGGCAAGCTGTCCGACCTCTACGGGCGACGCTCCTTCTACATCGCCGGGCTCGCCGTGTTCATGGCGGGCTCCGCGCTCGCCGGGGCCGCCCAGGGCTTCTGGTGGCTCGTCGGCGCGCGCGTCGTGCAGGGGCTCGGCATGGGCACGCTGATGACCCTGTCGCAGACCGTGATCGGCGACATCATCCCGCCGCGGCAGCGGGGCAAGTACCAGGGCTACATGGGCGCCGTCTTCGGGCTCACCTCGATCGCCGGCCCCCTGCTGGGCGGCTGGATGACCGACCACCTCGGCTGGCGCTGGCTGTTCTTCGCGGGCCTCCCGGTCGGCGTCGTCGCCATGGTCGTCATCGTGCGGCACCTGCACCTGCCGCACGAGCAGCGCGAGGCCTCGGTGGACGTCGCCGGCATCCTCACGCTGACCGCCGCGCTCGTGGCGATCCTGCTGGCGGTCTCGCTGGGCGGGACCACCTACCCCTGGGGCTCGGTCGAGATCATCGGGCTCTTCCTGGCGGGCGCGGCCATGCTCGCGGTCTTCGTGCCCGTCGAGCTGCGCGCCGCCGAGCCGGTGCTGCCGCTGCGCCTCTTCGCGAACCGCATCTTCACGGCCGCGAACGTCGCGGGCTTCGCCGTCGGCATGGCGCTGTTCGGCGCGATCTTCTACATCCCCGTGTACGCGCAGGGCGTGCTGGGCGTGAACGCGACGAACTCCGGCGCCATCGTCATGCCGATGAGCGCCGCGATGATCCTCGTCGGCATCGTCGTCGGCATGCTCATCACCCGGACCGGGCGGTACAAGCCGTTCGTGGTGGGTGGCGGCGTCGTCATGCTGGTCGGCTTCTGGCTGCTCACCCGCCTGCACTACGGCTCGTCCCAGGCCGAGCTGACGCTCGCGATGATCGTCATCGGCGTGGGGCTGGGCGGCGCGATGCAGACGTTCACGCTCATCGTGCAGAACGCCGTCGACCGCCGGGACCTCGGCGTCGCCACCGCCGCCACCCAGTTCTTCCGCAGCACCGGCGGCACCGTCGGCATCGCGGTGCTCGGCACCGTCATGACGTCGCGCCTGGGCCCCGCGATCGCGAGCCACCTCCCGGCCGGCGCCGCGGCCGCCCTGCCCACCGACGGCCTCGACGCGGGCTCGGTGCTCGACCCGGGCGCGCTCAAGGGCCTGCCCGACGCCGTGTCGGTGGCGATCCGCGAGGGCCTCGCCGACGCGCTGCACGACGTCTTCGTCATGGCGGTGCCGGTGGTCGTCGTTGCACTGGTGGCGGCCTCGCTCATCCGCTCCATCCCCCTGCGGCATACCCTCGAGCCGGCCGCCCCCGCGGCGCCGGACGAGCCGGACTCCGTCGCCACGGACGCCTGGGACGCCGCCGAGGACGAGCTGGCGACGCCCGCGCGCCGCTGATCGACCGAACCGGGCCGCCGGCCCTGTCGCACGTCAGCCGTCGGCGTCGCCGTCCCCGTCGCCCGGGACGGTCTGCACCCCTGGCCCGTCGTCGTCGAACCCGGGCGCCGGGCGCTCGAGCCCGCGGCCCTCGTGCCGACCGGGCCCCTCGGCCCGCCCACCACCGGGGAGCTGGCCGCCGGGCAGCCCGTCGCCGGGCCGCGCGCCGTCGCGCCAGTCGATCGCCCCGAACCGTCCGCCCTCGGGTCCGGACGGGGCAGTCG
>JAEWYD010000008.1 GCA_023462275.1 Actinomycetes bacterium | reverse complement strand
GGGCAGGCCCACCTCGCCGAGGTCGACGCAGTACGCCGTCACGGCGGTGGCGCCCCGGCTCGCGGCGAGCTCGGCCACGTGGCCGAGCAGCCGCGACATGCCGACGCCCGCGTCCGCGCCCACGAGCACGACCGACGGCTCGCCCGCCGCCGCCCGCTCGAGCGCGGACAGCAGGCGCGCGACCTCGGCCTCCCGTGCCACGAAGGCGCTCCCGATCACGCCCCCGATCCTGGCAGTCCCCACCGACGCCCGGAAGCGCGGGTCCACAGGGCGCCCGTCGTCGTCCTCGCCCGGCCGCCCCGTGTGCGCGTCGCCTACGCGCCCAGCGTCTCCGCCGCGGTCGCCTGCGCCTGCTCCGGGCGTCGCCGCTCCCCGCGACGCACGTCCGTGCGGCGCCGGCGCGGCCGGCCCCCACGGCGTCCCGCGGCCGCAGCCCGGATCGCCCCCTGCCGGTAGCTGACCTCGACGTCCAGGGCCGGTCCCCACAGTGCGCTCATCTCGTCGTCCCCTCCGCTTGTCGATGGCTCCACCCTCGTCGTGAGGTGGGAGGCCGCGGATCGGGCGGATGACCGGTTGTGGCGGCTGCGGACGCCGGGCCGGCGCCTAAGGCGCCTCAGACGCCGGGGCGAGCCGGGCGAGGCCGTGGACGGCGTCGAGCAGCACGCGCGTGAACGCCACCGGGGCGTGCGTGTTCACGTCGTGCCCGGCCCGGCGGATGACGTGCAGGGACGCCCCCGGGCGCGCGGCCAGGACGCGCCGCTCGCCCAGGCGCAGCACGTCCCAGCGCCCGTTGACGATCCACACCGGCACCCGGAGGCGGCGGAAGTCGGCGAGGCTGGAGTACCCGTGCAGCTCGCCGAGCATGTCCTCGACGACGCGCCACGACGCGCGCCGGTGCGGCAGCAGCCCGGCGACGATCTGGGACGACACCTGCCGGTAGAGCCGCAGCGGCTTGCCCTTGATCTGCGTCGAGCACCCCGCGAGCACGACGCCGGCGACGGCGTCGGGATGGCGCGCCGCGTACGCGAGCGAGGTGTACCCACCGAGCGAGAGCCCCACGAGCAGCGGCGGGGTGTCGAAGCCGCGCACGGCCGCGTCGATCGCGGCGAACGCCGCACGGACGGTGAACCGCGGGTCGTCGCTGGCGCCGTGGCCCGGCAGGTCCACCGTGGCGCAGGGGTGACCCAGGCGTCGCAGCGCCGCGACCTGGGGATCCCAGATGGCCGACGAGGTGCTGACGCCGTGGACGAAGACGACCGGCCGGGTGTGTCGCATGACCTGACCACTGTAGGCACGGCGCGGGTGCGCCGCCGCGCGGACGACGGCGCACCTCGCGTCGTGCGGGAGACTGGAGCCATGACGGAACCGGTGAGCGCCGCGCTGCGCGACGCGAAGGCGCGCGCCCGCTCGAACCACTACACCGTCGGCACGCTCCAGCGGGACCCCGACGGGACGGTCTGGCTCGAGTGCTCGTGCGGCACCGTGCTGCGCAACGGGCCCACGTGGACCCTCGACGAGCACGTCCGCCTGCACCGCGCCGAGGCGAAGTACCTCGAGCTCTCGGCCGCCGCGCCCCGCGGGATCCCGCGGCTCATCGACCTCGGCTACTGAGCCGCGCCGCCGACGCGCCCGCCGGCCGACGCCGCCCCGAGCCACGTGTGCGGGTTGCGGTCCCAGCACCAGCCGAGCTTGGGACGCTTCTCGCTGATCCAGACCGCCGGGACCCGCTGGTTCCCGGCGCGGGACGCGAGCAGCGAGTAGCACCGGTTGGGACGCAGCAGGTCCGGCCGCACGATCGTCAGCGCCACGCCCTCGCCGAGCGTCAGCGGGGACCGGCCGCGCGAGCGGATGACGCCGAGCGCATCCTCCGGCCGCACGTTGCACAGGCCCGAGCCGCTGTCGACGTCCACGAGCAGGTAGGCCGGGGCGCCCGGGACGACGACGCCGTCGATCGGCCGGTAGGTGGCCGCCTCCTCGTGGTCGATGACGCTGACGCCGCGCCGCGCGCCGCGGCGCATGGCGGGCGCCGCGTCGTTGGGGTCGACGTCCAGGACGAGGACGAACGGCGCATGGTCGCTCGGGTCCCTCGCGCCCACGGGCGCGTCGGCCGGCGGGAGAGCGGCCCGCAGGGGCGCGACGGCGTCCTGCAGGGCGGCGGGGGACAGCCCGGCGCGCTCGGCCAGCGCGAGCACGCCGAGGGCGCCGTAGAGCTCGAGCTGGCGGTCGAGCTCGGCGGACGGGTCGGGTCGTGGTGCGAGCAGGTCGCCGAGCGCGGGGGACTCGGCGAGCAGGGTGGGCAGGGTGGGGTCGAGTGCGGTGATGGTCGTGGGCATGGGCACCTCCGGGCACGGGGAACGCGCGACGGCGGGGCCGAGTTCCCGGGCACCGGGACGGGGCCCGGACGTCACCCGGGTGGCGGCACGGACGTCACCCGGGTGGCCGCACGTGGCCGCACCAGTCGTCCAGTCGGGGTCGCGCGCCGCACGTGCGAGGCTGGTGGGGTGCACCGACCCGACGCGCGGCCCGTCCTGGACCGCACCTTCGCCGCCGTGCTGTTCGACATGGACGGGACGTTGATCTCCTCGACCGCCTCCGTGGTGCGCAGCTGGACCCAGCTCGCCGTCGAGTACGCGATCCCCGCCGAGCGCTTCGGCGACTTCCACGGCATCCCCGCCCGCGCCCTCATCGACCTGCTGCTCGCGGACCGCGACGCGGCCGAGCGCGACGCCGCGGCGGCGCGGATCACCGAGCTGGAGATCGCGGACGGGCGGGGCGTCCTCGCGCTGCCGGGCGCCGCCGAGGCGATGTCCGCCCTGGCGCCCGCCGGGCTCTGCGCCGTCGTCACCTCGGCGAACGCGCGGCTGGCGACGGCGCGGCTCACCGCCGTCGGCCTGCTGCAGTGCCCGGTGGTGACCGCCGACGACGTCACGCGGGGCAAGCCCGATCCCGAGCCCTTCCGTGCCGCGGCCGCCGTGCTCGGCGTCGACCCCGCGCGCTGCCTGGTCGTCGAGGACGCCACCGCGGGGGTGGTGGCGGGCCGGGCCGCGGGGGCCGCGGTACTGGGAGTCCGGACCACCTCGCCGGACCTGGCGGCGGACCTCGTGGTCGACGACCTCGCGGCCGTGCGCCTCGAGCCGGCGGACGGCGGCGTCGTCGTCCGGGCCGTCGCCGAGGCGCGGTCGGCGCAGGACGCCCAGACGGCGCACCGAGGGTGAAACCGGGCGCTCGGGACCACTTCACCCGGCCCCGGCGCGCCGGTGTGCGCGAACCGGGGCAGGCTGGTTGTGTGCTCGGTGCGTTCCACGGCGGCGGGAGGAGACGGCGATGAGTGGCGAGCCGGTCCGGCGCACCTCGACCGGGCACGCCCTGCGCCTCGTCGCCTCCGAGCCGGTCCTGCAGGCGCCCGACGACGTCGTCACCCTCACGCTGGCGCCGGAGCGGCAGTCCGTCGCCGTCGGCCGGCACTGGGTGGTGCGCGTCGCGGCCGCCGCCGGGGTCACCGGCATGGCCAACCAGGTGGTCGAGCTGCTGACGTCGGAGCTGCTCTCCAACGCCGTCCTGCACGGGGCAGACGGGCGCTCCATCCACCTGTGGTTCCGCGGGGGCGAGGACGTCGTCCGCGTGAGCGTCAGCGACGCGGCGCCGGCCCGGCCCGTGGTGCTGCACCCCGACGTGGCGGCCCCGTCGGGCCGGGGGATGGCGATCGTGGAGGCCATGTCGAACCGGTGGGGCGTGGACCGCCAGGACCAGGGCGGCAAGACCGTCTGGTTCGAGGTCGACCTCGACCAGTACTAGCCGGACCCGTCCCGGCGTGACGGGCCCTCGCCTGGGGCGAGCGCGACCAACGTCAGGACGTTGAGCCCACCCCGGCGGCGGCCTCCACCGCGGAGAATGTGGTGCCGTTCTCGCGCCGCAGCCGGAGGTGGTCATGGCCGACCGTCGAGTCCTCGCACGACTGATCGCGCTGGTGGCGCTGGTCGGGTCCGTCCTCGTGGGCGTGCCACAGGTCGCCGCCGCGGGCACGACCACCGACGTCCCCGCCCCGGACTGGATGGGCGAGCCCGTCCCCGTCACCGTGTACGAGGGCGAGGGCTGCCCCAACTGCCGGGCCCTGTTCGACTGGTTCGACGGTGTCGACGACGTCGAGTTCGAGCTGACCAAGGTCGAGGTCTGGCACGACGCCGACAACCGCGAGGCGTTCATCCGTGCCGGGGAGGAGCTGGGCTTCGAGGCCTCGAGCGTGCCCGTCACCGTGATCGACGAGCACGTGTGGATCGGCTACTCGGAGTCCATCACGGACGACATCCACGAGACGATGTTGCGCCGGTACGACGGCGGCGTCGTCGCGCCGGGCGTCTACGGCGAGGCCGGCACGGGCACGTGCGACGAGGACTCGCTCACCTGCACGGCGGAGGAGACGGGCCCGGCCGTGGACGTCCCGCTCGTCGGGTCGGTCAGCCTCGCCGGGAAGTCCCTCCTGGTCTCGACCCTGATCATCGGGTTCGTCGACGGCGTCAACCCCTGCTCGCTGTGGGTGATCTCCGTCCTGCTCACGATCGTCGTCCGGACGGCGTCGCGCCGCCGCGTGGTCGCGATCGGCAGCACGTTCCTGCTGGTCACCGCGGGCATGTACGCCCTGTACATGGCGGGCATCTACTCCGCGCTGACCGTCGTCGGATTCCTCGGCTGGATCCAGTGGTTCGTCGCCGTCGCGGCGGGCATCTTCGCCGTCGTGAGCATCAAGGACTACTTCGCCTTCAAGAAGGGCCTGTCGTTCACGATCCCGGACTCCGCCAAGCCGGGCATCTACAAGCGCGTCCGCGCGGCGGCCGGCCACGAGCGGCTGCTGCCCGCGCTCGCGGCGACCGTCGTGCTCGCGGTGGCCGTCTCCCTCATCGAGACGCCCTGCACCGCGGGCTTCCCCGTGATCTGGACGGGCCTGCTCAAGGCCCAGGGCGCGGGCCTGGCGGAGTCCGCCGCGCTCTTCGTGGCGTACATGATCCCGTTCCTGCTCGACGAGATGCTGGTCTTCGGCGTCGCCGTCTTCACCATGAAGGCGACCAAGCTGCAGGAGGAGCACGGCGAGCTGCTCAAGCTGTTCGCGGGTGTCACGATGCTCGCGCTCGCGGTCGTCATGGTGGCCGACGCCGAGCTCATGGAGAGCCCGGTCTGGGCGGCGGTCCTCTTCGGCGCGGCCTTCGCGCTCGCGTGGGCGATCCACGTGGTCACGACGCGGGTGCGCCGTGCGCGGGCGGCGAGGCTCGAGGCGGCGCGGGACGCCGGCCCCGAGCCGGTGGCCCCGGTCGACGCCTGAGCGCTCGCACGGCGAGAACTACCAGCGCGAGAACTACCAGCGCGAGAACGGCCAGTGCGAGAACGGCCAGTGCGAGAACGGCCAGCGGGGCCCGGCCGTCCGGCCGGGCCCCGCTGGTCGTGCTGCTCGTGCTGGTCGTGCGACGGGCTCACGCCCGCGCCGGGCCTACCTGCGCGTCACGCGCACCGTGAGCGCGGCCGAGGACGGCGCCACGGCGTCGTTCCCGCTGTACGCCACGGTGAGGTGGTGCGTGCCGACGCCCAGCTTCGTCAGCAGGGCGAGGGCGAACCCGGTGCTGCGCACCGCGCCGACCGGGACGGTCGCGAGCGTGGTCCCGCCCTCGGTGACCGTCACAGTGCCCGTCGGGCTCGCCCCGTGCGTCCGGATGACGACGGAGACCGGCACGGGCCAGCCCTTGGGGACGCTGTGCGGTGCCACCGCGTACGTCCGCGACGTCGCCTTCGGCGCCGCCACCGTCACGTCGACCACCTGCGCCCGGGCCTCGGCCTGGTTGTGCGTGTGCAGCACCAGGAGCTGCGCCTTCGTCGTGGCGGAGGACCGGTGCGCCACGATCGGCGCGCCCGGCTGGTCGTCGAACCAGAGCGTGTTCTCGACGGTGTCCTCGGTGCTCCCGGGCTGCGTCTCGAACCACACCGGCGGGTCGAACGGCGTCGTGGTGAACGGGGCCACCTCGTCCACGATGCCCGTCGGGGCTTCCGCGTACGGCGAGTACATGCCCACCGAGAACGTGGGCGTGTCGTGCTTCGTGATGCCGACGGCCGACATGGTGAACGGCACCACGAGCACGTTGCTGTCGAAGACCGACGTGTCGAGCTGCGGCGAGAGACCGTTGGCGAAGTTCGCCTCGAGCCGCTTGCCGAGCGCGTAGCCGTCGTCGCCGTGCGTGAGGGCGTACGTCTCGACGACGGTGACGTCGAGGTCCGTCAGCTTCCACACGTACGTCTCGAGGTCGAAGACCCCGTCGCCGTCGACGTCGGTGTCGATCACCGGGGTGACCGCGCCGCCCAGCGTCGACCACTCGCCGTAGGTGGCGATGCCGAGGCCGAGGACGCCGTCCGCCGGGTCGAGGCCCGCCGCGGCGAGCTCGGGCGCGGTGGACGTCCAGCCGACCGCCTTGATGTCCGCCGCGCGGACCGCGGACGGGGCCGAGCTCGGCCCGGCGGCCGGCAGCTCGGGGCTCGTCGCGGCGAGCACGAACGGCGCCACCAGCGAGTACCAGCCGCCCGCGGCGACGCCGCGGCCCGTGCTGGTCAGCTGCGCCTGGGTCGCGCCCGAGGCGAACGACACGGGCTGCGTCGCGAGCTCGGAGAACGGCTTCGGCGCGGCCTGCACCGGCACCCGCAGCGCGGGGCCGCTCGCCGGCGTCAGGACCAGGCGGCCCGAGATCGAGGTGACGTAGTCGCGCGGCGTCGGTCCGCCGAGGTCGTACGTGGCGTCCTGCGTCGGGTCGATGTCCCGGGCCAGCGTGGTCGGGTCGACGGTCAGGGTGACCGCGACGTCGGCCGTGCCGCCCGCCGGGACCGTGACCTGCGCCGGGCTGACGGCGATCGTCGCGCCACCCGCCGTCGTCGACTGCGCGAACGACGTCGCGTAGGTCGCCGCGGCGTCGCCGTCGTTGCGGACGGTGACGTGCCGGGTCTGGGTCACGGTCGCGCCGCCCACCGGCACGACGCCGAAGGTGACGGACACGAGGTTGCGCGCCTCGGCGTCGAACGCGACCACCTGGTCCTGCGCCGCGTCGAGGGCGTCGACGCGACCGGAGCCCACCCGCACCGGCCCGTACGCGGGGCCGGTCTGGTCGGCGCCGCTGAAGACGTCGTGGGTCGCGGTGTTCATGACGGCGGCCTTGATGTCCGCGGGCGTCCAGTCCGGGTGCGTCTGGGCGACGAGCGCCGCGATGCCCGCGACGTGCGGGGTGGCCATCGAGGTGCCCGAGTAGGTGACCGTGCCCGTGCCGCTGCCCGCGGCGACGGACGAGATCAGGGTGCCGGGCGCGGCGACGTCGGGCTTGACGATCCCGAGCGAGCCGTGCACGCCGCGCGAGGAGCTGGAGTTCAGCGTGTCCGCGAGCGACGGGTCGGTGACGAACGCCGCGTTGGCGAGCGACGGGCCGATGTGGGCCACGAGCCCGCCGGCCTGGATGGCGGGGAGCAGCGCGGCGGTCGAGGCGGCCGTGAGCTGCGCGCCGGGGATGCCGGCGTTGCCCGCGATGCCGGCCGTGAACACCGGGTTGTGCGTGCCGATCAGGACGCCGGCGGCGCCGGCCTTCTCCGCGTTGTTCCAGCGCGTCGCGCTGCCGCAGGCCCGCGTGGCGTCGTTGTCGTCCCACGACAGCCACACGATCTTGTCCGTGATCTGCTCGGTGTAGTCGGTGAGCGGGTCGCAGCCCGTGACGTCGCCGATGTACTGCACCGGGGCGGTGACGTCGTCCCCGCCCGCGTAGTTGGCCGTGTTCTGGGCGGCGTGCAGGCCGACCAGCGTCGGGTCCGACGGCGCCTGCGTGACCTCGACGGCGTCGTACGTCTGCGTGTTGCCGACCGAGTTGGCCACCGTCAGCGAGGAGGCCGCGGTGCCCGGGCTGCCGCCGATGTCGGTGATGTCGCCGCCGTTGCCCGACGCCGCGACCGTGAGGACGCCGAGCTGGGCGAGCTGGTCGACGAAGAGGTTCTCCGGGTCGTCCGCGGCGCTGAAGTCCGAGCCGAGCGACATGTTGACGACGTCCACATGGTCGGCGGGGTCGCCGTCGCCGTTGGGGTCGGCCGCCCACTCCAGGGCTGGGATGACGAGCGACGTCGTGCCGCCGACGTCGCCGAACACCTTGAGCGCGTACACGCCGGCCTCGGGCGCGCTGCCGGGGCCGATCTTCCAGTCGGAGATGTCGGTGAGCCCGGCGTAGTCGCCGTCGAACGTGGTGCCGTCGGCCGTGACGCCGTAGCCCGCGGCCGTGCCGGCGACGTGGCTGCCGTGGCCGCCGTTGCCGCTGGTCTGCGGGGCGTCGATCGGGTTCGCGTCCGGCGTCGGCTCGGTCGTGCTGCCCGGCTCCTTGCCCTCGGCGTCGTAGAGCGGGCCGGCGAAGTCGTAGCCGCCGAGGAACTTGGCGGGGTCGAACAGGCCGTCGGGGATCGGGCCGGTCCCGTCGGTGCCGTACGCCTGGTCGTAGGCGTCCTGCGTGCCGGGGCCGCCGAAGTCGGCGTGCGTGTAGTCCAGGCCGGTGTCGATGACGGCGATCGTCACGCCCTCGCCGGTCGCGCCGGCGGACTGCCAGGCGGCCTGCGCACGGGTGAAGACGTCGGTGCCCTTGTTGTCGACCGTCTTCGGCACGACCAGGTAGACCGCCGCGACGTCGGGCTTCTCGGCCAGCGCGCGCACGCGCTCGGCGTCACCGGTGACGACGACGCCGGGCACCACCATCGTGGTGACCTCCACCTTGGCGGGGACCTCGGGGGCGACGTCGCCGGCGTCGGCCGGGACGACGTCGTCCGCGATGGCCTCGACCTTGTCCGCGGCGGCGGCCACGTCGGCCTTGTCGCCGCCGGCCTCGACCGTGTCGATGCCCGACGCGGCGTCGAGCTGCACGAAGGCCGTGACCTGGCCGTCGGCGTCGGCGAGCGTCGGGCTGACCGGCGCGGCGGCCGCGGTCCGCGCGGTCTCGGGGAGGCCCTGCGGGTGGACGAGCGGGACGGCTGCGGAGTCCGGTGACGGATCCCCCTGTGCTGCCTGCGCGGTGGTGAGCCCCAGCGGCACGATCAGCACGCTGGTGGCCACGGCCGCGACGAGTCGGCGACGGCTCATGTGGTACTCCCTAGGACGGACGGGCACCTTGTCGGGGCTGCCCTGTCGCGCGAGCGGGGGCCTCGGCGGCACGACGGCGTGAGCGCACCCTAGCCGGGTCGGAAGTCCCGGGTGAAGTCCTGGGCTGACCTGCGTGGCGATTTGACTACCGGCCAGTAGCCCGGCTCACGCGGCGTGCACGTCCCCCGAGCCGTCGACGTGCTTCGTCACGGTCGGCGTGCCGTGGTACGCGACGTCGCCCGAGCCTCCGATCGTCGCGTCCAGGGTGCCGGTGGCGTGCACCGTCACGGAGCCGGACCCGTCGATGGAGACCTCGGCGTCCGTGGCCACCAGCTCGGCGGCGTGCACGTCGCCCGAGCCGGGCACCGAGACGCGCACGCGGTCGGAGGTGCCGTCGACGTCCACCGCGCCCGAGCCGTCCACGACGACCGAGACCTCCGACGCCGTGACGTGCGGTGCGGTGATCGCACCCGAGCCACCGACCGTCAGGGTCACGGTGTCCGCGGCGAGGTCGGTGAGACCCACCGCGCCGGACCCATCGATCGCGACCGACGCCGTGTCGGTGGCACCCAGGGCGCCGTAGACCTCGCCCGAGCCGGAGAGGACGACGGTGGACAGTGCCGGGACCACGAGGTCGTACTCGAGGAAGCCGGTCGAGCCCCAGGTGTCGGTGAGGTCGATGACCAGGGTGTCGCCGTCGATCGCGGTGATCACGTCGTCGATGACGTCGGACCGCGCGGTGACGCTGAGGCTGGGGGTGTCGCCCACGGCGAGGTTCAGCGTCCCGGTCGAGCGCAGCTCCACCGTGGTGACGGCGCCGACGTCGCGCTGCTCGGTGACCTCGTCCCCGGTCGCGGTCTGCTGCCGGTCGCCGATCGTGAGCTCGCACCCCGAGACCACGGCCACGAGGGCCACGATGGTGAGGACGGCGGGCAGCGGCATGACGCGGTTCATCGGGGTTCCTCCGGATCGGTGACGATGATCAGCCTGGCGGCTGCGACGTCGCGCCGACCATCGGGAACTTCCCTGGCCGGACCCTGGGCCGCGGCGCCGGGGAGCCAGGGTGGCGTGCGGGTCGGCCCAACGATCCGCGGGGGTCGCGGCGTTCATCCAGCAGGAACACCGAGGAGGCGTACATGGCTGGATGGCAGGAGCAGCTGGACGAGCTGCTCCGTGAGCGGCGCCCGGCCC
The DNA here is from genome assembly GCA_023462275.1 of Actinomycetes bacterium. Classification (GTDB taxonomy): domain Bacteria; phylum Actinomycetota; class Actinomycetes; order Actinomycetales; family Cellulomonadaceae; genus Actinotalea. The sequence goes on along the minus strand of JAEWYD010000008.1, from coordinate 670 downwards.
TCATCGGCTACGCGACGATGCTGACCGGAGATCGCGTGTCCGCCGAGGACCTGGTGCACGACGCGCTCGTGCGCACGTACGGACGGCCGCGGGGCCTGCCGACGATCGACGCCGCGCACGCCTACGTGCGCCGCGCCGTCGCCACCATGTACCTGGACCGGCTGCGGTCGCGCCGCCGGTTCACGGCCGCGCTGCCCCGGCTGGCGTCCCCCGAGACGCGCGCGGAGGACGACGCCGACGGCCGCCTCGACGTGCGCGCGGCGCTGGGCGAGCTGCCGCCGCGGGAGCGCGCCTGCGTGCTGCTGCGCTTCTACGACGACCTGACCGTCCCCGACATCGCCGACGTCCTCGGCCTGCGGCCGGGCTCGGTGAAGCGGTACCTGAGCGACGGCATCGGGCGGCTGGGCGCGCTGCTCGGCACCGCTGCCGCGCTCGACGACCCGGCCGCCGGCGACGCCGTGCTCGGCCACGTGCACATCGTCGAGAGGAGCGGGCGATGACCGACGACCTGGGCGGGCTGATCCGCGCGGCCGTGGACGCCGAGGCGGACACGGCGGCACGCGCGTTCCCGTACACCCACGACACGTTCGGGCGGGTGCGGCGCGAGGCGAGGCGGCGGCGCGTGGTCGGCGGCGCGGCGGTCGCGACCGCCTGCGTGCTGGTCACCGGC
>JAEWYD010000007.1 GCA_023462275.1 Actinomycetes bacterium | reverse complement strand
GGGGGGTCCCCCGGGGCCCCCCCCCGGGGGGGGGGGGGGGGGGGGGGGGGGGGGGGCCCGGCCACCCACGGGACTCAGAGGTCGCCCGTGCCCCCCGAGGTCGGCAGCGCCGGGCCACCGGGGGCGGCGTCGACGTCCGCCAGCGACTCCCGGGCCGCGGCGACCACGGCCTGGGCCGTGATGCCGAACTCGGTGTACAGCCGCTCCGCGGACGCCGAGGCGCCGAAGTGCTCGAGCGAGATGCACCGACCGGCGTCGCCCACGAGCTCGCGCCAGCCGAGCGAGAGACCCGCCTCGACCGACACGCGCGCCCGCACGGACGCCGGCAGCACGGCCTCACGGTAAGCCGCATCCTGCTCGTCGAACCACTCGCGGCACGGGATGCTCACCACGCGGGTCGGCACGCCGTCCGCCTGGAGGGCGGTGCGCGCGTCGAGCGCGATCTCGACCTCCGAGCCGGTCGCCAGCAGGATCACCTGCGGCGCGCCGCCCGCGGCCTCGGCCAGCACGTACGCGCCGCGCGCGACGCCGTCGGCCGCCGCGAGCACGTCGCCCTCGGCAGCGCCCGTGCCCCGCTCGTACACCGGCAGGTTCTGCCGCGAGAGGATCAGGCCGGCCGGGTTCGAGGTGCGCTCGAGGATGGTCCGCCACGCCCACGAGGTCTCGTTGGCGTCCGCCGGGCGGACGACGTCGAGGCCGGGGATCGCGCGCAGCGAGGCCAGGTGCTCCACGGGCTGGTGCGTCGGGCCGTCCTCGCCGAGCCCGATCGAGTCGTGCGTCCACACGAACGTCACCGGCAGCTGCATGAGGGCGGCGAGACGCACCGCGGGCCGCATGTAGTCGGAGAACACGAGGAACGTGCCGCCGTAGGGCCGCGTGCGCCCGTGCAGGGCGATGCCGTTGAGGATCGACCCCATCGCGTGCTCACGGATGCCGAAGTGCAGCGTCCTGCCGTAGGGGTTGCCCTGGAAGGACTTCGTGGAGTGCGCCTCGGGGAGGAAGGACGGCTCGCCCTTCATCGTGGTGTTGTTCGAGCCGGCGAGGTCGGCCGAGCCGCCCCACAGCTCCGGGAGCACCGGGGCGAGCGCGCTGAGCACGGTGCCCGACGCCGACCGCGTCGCGACGGCCTTGCCCGCCGGGAAGACCGGCAGCGCGTCCGTCCAGCCCGCCGGGAGCGTGCGGGTGGACAGGCGGTCGAACAGCTCCGCGCGGGCGGGGTCCGCCTCGCGCCAGGCGGCGAACGCCCGGTCCCACTCGGCGTGCGCCTCGCCGCCGCGCTCGGCGACCCCGCGCATGTGGGCGAGCACCCCGTCGTCGACGACGAACGACCGCTCCGGGTCGAAGCCGAGCGTCGACTTGAGAGCGGCGACCTCCTCAGCGCCGAGCGCGGAGCCGTGGATCGCACCGGTGTTCTGCTTGGTGGGGGAGGGCCACCCGATGATCGTGCGCAGAGCGATGATCGACGGCCGGCCGGTCTCCGCCTTGGCGGCCGAGAGCGCGGCGGCGAGCGACTGGACGTCCTCGCTGTACGCGCCACCCGCGGTCCAGTCGACGCGCTGGGTGTGCCAGCCGTAGGCGGCGTAGCGGCCGAGCACGTCCTCGCTGAACGCGACGTCGGTGTCGTCCTCGATGGAGATGTGGTTGTCGTCGTAGATGACGACGAGGTTGCCCAGCTGCTGGTGACCCGCCAGCGACGAGGCCTCGGCGGTCACGCCCTCCTGCAGGTCGCCGTCGCCCGCGACCACCCAGACGGTGTGGTCGAAGGGGCTGGTGCCCGCGGGGGCCTCCGGGTCGAAGAGCCCGCGCTCGCGACGCGCCGCCATCGCCATGCCGACGGCGGAGGCGAGACCCTGGCCCAGCGGGCCGGTGGTGATCTCGACGCCGTCGGTGTGCTTGTACTCGGGGTGGCCGGGGGTCTTGGAGCCCCAGGTCCGCAGGCTCGCCAGGTCCTCGAGCGACAGGTCGTAGCCGGACGCGAAGAGCTGCAGGTACAGCGTCAGCGACGAGTGGCCCGCGGAGAGCACGAACCGGTCGCGGCCGGCCCAGTGCGAGTCCTTCGGGTCGTGGCGCAGGAACCGCTGGAAGAGCAGGTAGCCGACGGGGGCCAGGCTCATCGCGGTACCCGGGTGGCCGTTGCCGACCTTCTGGACGGCGTCGGCGGCGAGCACGCGGAGCGTGTCGACGGCGCGGCGGTCCAGGTCGGTCCACTCGAGGCCGGGGGCAGGGGCGGAGTTCACGAAACCTCATTCCTCCCCGGAGCGTCCTCCGGGTTCATCGTCGGGCGTGCGCGGGCGGTTCCGCCCGCAGGGTGTGCCATCCACGGCGAGGCGCCCATCGACCGGTGGCTGTCCGCACGAGCCTAGCCGGGTGCGGACGGCGCACGCGCGGGACGCCCGTGGGACGCCCGCGGGACCCCGAGCCCGCCCCCCGGGCTTTCGACGGTCCCCGTCGTAGGATGTGATCACCTGCCCGACGATCGGAGCCCGTTCCCCGTGCCCTTCGCCACGTCCGCGCCCCTCGAGGCGCCCCACGCGCGCGCCGAGGCCGGCGGCCTCGCGGCGGTCCGGCTCCGGGTCGCGGCCTACGTCGCGCTGACGAAGCCGCGGATCATCGAGCTGCTGCTCGTGACGACGATCCCCACGATGCTGCTGGCCGAGCGGGGCTTCCCGCCGGTGGGCCTGATGCTGGCGACGCTGGTCGGCGGCACGGCGGCGGCGGGCGCGGCGAACGCGCTCAACAGCTACCTCGATCGCGACATCGACGGCGTCATGAACCGGACGCGGCGTCGGCCGCTGGTGACGGGGGAGGTGACGCCGCGCGCGGCCCTGGTCTTCGCGCTGGTGCTCGCGGTGGCCTCGGTGGTGTGGTTCGCCGTGCTCGTGAACCCGATCGCGACGGTCCTGACGGCCCTCGCGATCGCTATGTACGTCGTCGGCTACACGATGGTGCTGAAGCGCCGGACGTCGCAGAACATCGTCTGGGGCGGGGCCGCCGGGTGCATGCCCGTGTTCATCGGCTGGTCGGCGGTCACCGGCTCGCTCGACTGGGCCCCGGTCGCCCTCTTCGCCGTCGTCTTCTTCTGGACGCCGCCGCACTACTGGCCGCTGTCGATGAGGTTCCGCCGAGACTACGCCGCGGCCGGCGTGCCGATGCTGCCCGTGGTGGCGGCTGACGTCCGCGTCGCGTGGGAGATCGTGGCGTACTCGGTGGCGATGGTCGCGGCGTCGTTCGCCCTGGTGCCGCTCGCCGACATGGGCGCGCTGTACGTGGTCGCCGCGGGCCTGTCGGGGGCGTGGTTCCTCTACCTCGCCGTCGACGTCCTGCGCCGCGCCCGCTCGCCGCGGCCCGGCCGCAAGCTCGGCGAGATGCGCCTCTTCCACGGCTCGATCACGTACCTGACCGTGCTGTTCGTCGCGGTCGCCCTCGACCCCATCCTGATGTGACCGCGGTCGAGGCCGGAACCGCGACGGCGGGCGTCGAGCGGGCGGTCGCTGCCTACCTCGACCACCTCGCCGTCGAGCGCGGGCTGGCCGGCAACACGCTGGCCGCCTACCGCCGGGACCTGCTCCGGTACGCCGCCTTCCTCGCCGGTCGCGACCGGCGGTCGCTCGCGGACGTGACGGAGGCAGACGTGCGTGACTTCGTCACGGCGCTGCGGGCCGGCGACGCCGAGCACCGCGCGCTCGCCGCGTCGTCGACCGCGCGCGTCGTCGCCGCCGTGCACGGCTGGCACCGCTTCGCGACGGCGGAGGGGTGGTGCCCGGAGGACGCCTCGAGCGCCGTCAAGCCGCCGGCCCAGCCGCGCCGGCTGCCGCGTGCCATGAGCGTCGAGGACGTCGAGCGGCTGCTGGACGCCGCGGGCCTCGGGGACGGACCGGTACCGCTGCGGGACCGTGCGCTGCTGGAGCTGGCGTACTCGACCGGCGCCCGCATCAGCGAGGTGGTCGGCCTGGACGTCGACGACCTCGACCTCGAGCCGGCGACGGCGTCGGCCCGGCTGCTCGGCAAGGGGAACAAGGAGCGCGTCGTCCCGGTGGGCTCGTTCGCGTGCGCGGCCGTGTCGGCGTACCTCGTGCGGGCCCGGCCGGTGCTGGCGGCCGGGGGTCGGGGGACGCCGGCCGTGTTCCTCAACACCCGCGGCGACCGGCTGTCGCGGCAGAGCGCCTGGGCGGTGCTGCGCCAGGCGGCACGACGCGCGGGCATCACCGAGGACGTCTCGCCCCACACGTTGCGGCACTCGTTCGCCACGCACCTCCTGGCCGGCGGGGCCGACGTCCGCGTCGTGCAGGAGCTGCTCGGGCACGCCTCGGTCACGACGACGCAGATCTACACGCACGTGACGGCGGACTCCCTGCGCGAGGTGTACGCGATGGCGCACCCCCGAGCCCTCGGCTGAGCGCGACGGGACGCCGCCGGCCGCCCCGCACAGCCAGCGTTGCAGCCCGGGCACGCGGCCCCCGCTGCGGTAGCCTCGGGCCCGTGAGCACGCAGGAGACCGTCGTCTCGACGACGACCGACCCGGCCGGCCGGCCGATCCCGGACTTCCCCGTGCCCGCCCCACTGGGGGGCCACGGCCCGGCGCGCATCATCGCCCTGTGCAACCAGAAGGGCGGGGTGGGCAAGACCACCACCACCATCAACCTCGGTGCCGCCCTCGCGGAGTACGGCCGCCGCGTGCTCATCGTCGACTTCGACCCGCAGGGCGCGGCGTCCGTCGGTCTCGGGGTGAACCCCCACGAGCTGGACCAGACCGTGTACTCGCTCCTCATGGAGCGCGGCGTGCAGCTGAGCGACGTCGTCAAGCACACCGCGGTCGAGGGGCTCGACGTCGTGCCGGCGAACATCGACCTCTCGGCGGCCGAGGTGCAGCTGGTGGGCGAGGTGGCCCGCGAGTCCGTCCTCGCCCGTGCGCTGCGCCCCGCCGAGGCGGACTACGACGTCGTGCTCATCGACTGCCAGCCGTCGCTGGGCCTGCTGACGGTCAACGCGCTGACCGCCGCCCACGGCGTCCTCATCCCGCTCGAGTGCGAGTTCTTCGCCCTGCGCGGCGTCGCGCTGCTCATCGAGACGGTGGAGAAGGTGCGCGACCGTCTGAACCCGCGCCTGCAGATCGACGGCATCATCGGCACGATGCACGACCCGCGGACCCTGCACTCGCGCGAGGTCCTCAACCGCGTGCACGAGGCGTTCGGCGACCAGCTGCTGCACACGGTCATCGGCCGGACGGTGAAGTTCCCCGACTCGTCCGTCGCCGCGGAGCCGATCACGACGTACGCACCGACGCACGCAGGAGCCGAGGCCTACCGCCAGCTCGCCCGCGAGCTCGTGGCGCGCGGCGATGCCGCCTGAGAACGCCGTCCCCGTCGCCGCTCCCGCCGGTGCCGGTGCCGGCGGCTTCGAGGTGCACCTGGAGAACTTCTCGGGGCCCTTCGACCTGCTGCTGAGCCTGATCTCCCGGCACCGCCTCGACATCACCGAGGTGGCCCTGGCGCAGGTCACGGACGAGTTCATCGCGGCGGTCCGAGCCGCGGAGGCACGCCAGGCGCCGTGGGACCTCGGCCAGCTCAGCGAGTTCCTCGTGGTGGCCGCGACCCTGCTGGACCTCAAGGCCGCACGGCTGCTGCCCGCGACCGACACCGACGACGCCGAGGACCTCGAGATGCTCGAGGCCCGCGACCTGCTGTTCCTCCGGCTGCTGCAGTACCGCGCCTTCAAGGACGTCGCGGCCGCCATCGGGACCCGGCTGGGGGAGCAGTCCCGCAGCGTGCCCCGGTCCGTCACGCTCGAGCCGCACCTGGCCGCCCTGCTCCCGGAGCTGGTGCTGCAGATCGGCCCCGCCGAGCTCGCCCTGCTGGCCGCCCACGCCATGCGGCCGAAGCCGGCGCCGACCGTCGAGCTGACGCACCTGCACGCCCCGGCGGTCAGCGTCCGCGAGCAGGCGGGCGTCATTGTGGACCGGCTGCGGCGTGGGGGCTCGGGGTCGTTCCGCGCGCTCGTCGCCGACGCCGGCTCGACTGGCGTCGTCGTGGCGCGCTTCCTGGCTCTGCTGGAGCTGTTCCGCGAGGGCGTGATCGCGTTCGACCAGGTCAGCCCGCTGGGCGACCTGACCATCCGCTGGACGGGCGGCGACGCCGAGGTGACCGTGGAGGACGGCTACGACGACGCCGCAGCCGCGCCGCCGGCGCCCGCACCGCACGAGAAGGGGAGGACCCCGTGAGCGAGCACGACGCTCCGGCGATCGAGGAGCCGGAGGTGGCGGCGCCGACGTCGGTGGCCCTGGAGACGCCGACCGTCGACGAGCTGGCCTTCGACGTCGCCGTGCTGCCGGGCGGCGCCGAGGCGGCGCTCGAGGCGGTGCTCATGGTCGCCGACGAGCCCGTGCCCGCGGTGCAGCTGGCCACGGTGCTGGGCCTGCCCACGCGGGACGTCGAGAACCTTCTCGCCGGCCTGGCCGCGGAGTACCGCGGCGAGCACGGCGGCCGGCCGCGGGGCTTCGAGCTGCGGGAGGTGGCCGGCGGGTGGCGCGTGTACTCCGCCCCGGCGCACAGCGACGTCGTCGGGCGCTTCGTCCTCGACGGCCAGGCCGCGCGGCTCACCCAGGCCGCCCTGGAGACCCTGGCCGTGATCGCCTACCGCCAGCCGGTGACGCGCGGTCAGGTGTCGGCCGTGCGGGGCGTCAACGTGGAGTCGGTGATGCGGACGCTCGTCTCGCGCGGCCTGGTCGCGGAGGTGGGCACGGAGGCCAGCGGCGCCGTCCTGTACGGGACGACGTCGTACTTCCTGGAGAGGATGGGCATGTCGAGCCTGGACGAGCTGCCGCCGCTGGCGCCGTACCTGCCCGAGCTCGACGCGTTGTCGGGGATCGACGAGGCGGAACGATGAGCGACCCGCACGTGCCGGACGGCGTCCGGCTGCAGAAGGTGCTCGCCGGGGCGGGCCTCGGCTCGCGGCGTGCCTGCGAGGAGATCATCGCCGCCGGGCGCGTGAGCGTCGACGGTGTGGTGGTGCGCGAGCTCGGCCTGCGCGTGGACCCGCGGACCGCCGTCGTGCACGTCGACGGGCTGCGCGTGCAGCTCGACTCGTCCCTGGTGACCCTCGCCCTGAACAAGCCGTTCGGCGTCGTCTCCACGATGCACGACCCGCAGGGCCGGCCGTCGCTCGACCGGTTCGTCAAGGACCGGCCGGAGCGGCTCTTCCACGTCGGGCGCCTCGACGCGGAGACCGAGGGCCTGCTCCTCCTCACCAACGACGGCGAGCTGGCGAACCGCCTCGCGCACCCCTCGTACGAGATCCTGAAGACGTACCTGGCGACGGTCGAGGGGCGCGTGCGACCCGGCGTCGGCGTCAAGCTGCGGGCCGGCATCCAGCTGGACGACGGGCCGGTGAAGGTGGACGCCTTCCGGGTTGTCGACGCCACGGCCTCCGAGACGCTGGTCGAGGTGGTGCTGCACGAGGGCCGCAACCGGATCGTCCGCCGCACGCTCGGCGCCGTCGGGCACCCCGTCGTGCGGCTCGTGCGGACGCAGGTCGGGCCGATCCGGCTGGGCAACCTGCGGCCGGGGCGCACGCGGGAGATCACGGGCACCGAGCTCGGGTCGCTCATGGCGGCGGTCGGGCTGTGAGCGCCGGATGGCGCGCCTGGGCGTCCGCGCGCGCGGGTAGCCTTCCGGGCGGGCGGCGCACCGGCCGCGCACGAGAGGAGAGCGGTCGATGACGGTCCGAGCCATCCGCGGGGCCACCCAGCTCGACCGCGACGAGCGCGAGCACCTGTTCGAGCGCACGGGCGAGCTGGTCCGGGCGGTGCTCGACGCGAACGGGATCACCGCCGACGCCCTCATCTCGATCCTCTTCACCTGCACGCCGGACCTGGTGAGCGACTTCCCCGCCGCCGCGGCACGCGAGATGGGCATGGGTGACGTCCCGCTGATGTGCGCCGTCGAGATCGGCGTCCCGCACGCGCTGCCGCGCGTCGTCCGCCTCATGGCACACGCGGAGCTGGGCGTGCCCCGCGCGGACGTGCAGCACGTCTACCTGCACGGCGCGACGGTCCTGCGCAAGGACCTCGCGCAGTGAGCGTGCAGCCCGGGTCGGCCGGTCCCGCGGCGTTCCCGGTGGCCACCGTCGGGCCCGTGCTCGTGCTCGGGACCGGGCTCCTGGGCGCGAGCGTGGGCATGGGCCTGCGCGCGGCGGGCGTCGAGGTGCTCCTGGAGGACCCGTCCCGGATGACCGCGCTGCTGGCGCAGGACCTCGGCGCGGGGCGCGTGGTGGCGCCCGACGACGCCCCGCGGCTCGTCGTCGTTGCGGCGCCGGTGGATGTGACGGCCGAGGCGGTCGAGGCCGCGCTCGCCCGGTTCCCGGACGCCGTGGTGACCGACGTCGCGAGCGTCAAGGGGAGCGTCGTGCGGGCGCTGGCCGCCGCCGGCGCGGACCTGACGCGGTACGTCGGCTCGCACCCCATGGCAGGGTCGGAGCGCTCCGGCCCGACGGCGGCGCGGCCCGACCTGTTCACCGGGCGCCCGTGGGTCGTCGTGCCCACGGCCGAGTCCCGGTCGGACGCGCTGATGGCGGTCCGGACGCTCGCCACCGACCTCGGGGCCGTCCCGGTCATGTTCGAGGCGGACGCCCACGACCGCGCGGTCGCGCTGGTCTCGCACGTGCCCCAGGTAGCGGCCTCGCTCGTCGCGGCGCGGCTGCAGGACGCGGACGGCGCCGCGCTCGAGCTGGCCGGCCAGGGGCTGCGGGACACGACGCGCATCGCCGCGAGCGACCCCCGCGTGTGGACGGGCATCCTCGCGACCAACGCGGCCGGCGTCGTCCCGGTGCTGCGCTCGCTGCGCGACGACCTGGACGCGCTGATCGAGGCACTCGGCCAGGCGGTCTCGACGCAGGCGCACGAGCGGCCGGCGCAGGGTGCGCTCGGCGTGATCGCCGGGGCGGTCGCCGCCGGCAACGCGGGCGTGGCCCGGATCCCCGGCAAGCACGGCGGGGCGCGCACGGAGTACGACGTCGTGACCGTGATCGTCCCGGACGAGCCCGGGGCGCTGGCACGCCTGCTGGCCGACGTCGGCGCGGCGGGCATCAACCTGGAGGACCTGGCGATCGACCACGCGCCGAGGCAGCGCGTCGGCCTGGCCTCGATCTCGGTGCTGCGGGGCCTCGGCCCGCGGCTGACTGCGGAGCTGGGTGCACGGGAGTGGCGGGTCGTCGGATGAGTGGGGACGTGCGCGGACTGGTGGTCGCGGTGGACGGGCCGTCGGGCTCGGGGAAGTCGAGCGTCTGCCGGCGCGTCGCGGCGCGGCTCGGGCTGTCCTACCTCGACACCGGGGCGATGTACCGGGCGGCCGCGTGGTGGTGCCTCGACCAGGGGATCGACCTGACCGACGCGGCCGCGGTCACCGCCGCGACCGCGGCGATGCCGCTCGAGATGGGCCTCGACCCGGACGCGCCGACGGTGGTCGTCGGCGGCACGGACGTCGG
>JAEWYD010000006.1 GCA_023462275.1 Actinomycetes bacterium | reverse complement strand
GGCCACGCCCGCGGCGACCGGGGCGAGGGCGGCCGGGTCCAGCTCGGGCAGGCGCGCGACGTCGTCGGCGGTCCGTACGGGCGTCGCCAGCACGGGCCCGCGCCCGGGCACGATGTCCACGTCGACGCCCGCCAGCCGCAGCGGCACCACGATGTCGCTGAAGAAGACCGCCGCGTCGACGTGGTGGCGGCGGACGGGCTGGACGGTGATCTCGGCGGCGAGCTCGGGGTCCAGGCACGCGTCGAGCATGGCGACGCCCGCCCGGGCCGCGCGGTACTCGGGCAGCGAGCGGCCCGCCTGGCGCATGAACCACACGGGGAGGGTCTCGGGGCGCTCACCGCGCAGCGCCCGCAGGATGGGGGCGGCGGGCGGTCCCGCCGGGGCGCCGCTGTCAGCGAACATGATCGATGTCACAGCCTCCGATTGTGCCGGTTGCCGACGGGTTTGGTTCAATCGAGGCCTTGTGGCTCTCCTCACCCTCACTGCGAGCCACCACGACGTCGACCTCGACCTCCTCGAGCGGCTGACGGCCGCCGGGACCGCGGGGTCCGCCGTCGCGGCGGACGCCTCGATCACCGGTTGCGTGGTACTCGCCACGTGCAACCGGTTCGAGCTGTACCTGGATTCCCGGGACCCCGGCGTGGCGCGCAAGGCCGCGGTGCAGGCGGTCGCCGAGGCGGCCGGTCTGGCGCTCGACGAGGTGGCTGGCACGCTGCGGTCGCTCGAGGGCGACCGCCCCGTCGCCGAGCACCTCTTCGCGGTGACGTCGGGCCTGGAGTCGATGGTGGTCGGCGAGCGCGAGATCACCGGGCAGGTGCGCCGCGCCCTCGATGCGGCGCGGGCCGACGGGACCACGACGACCGCGCTCGAGCGGCTCTTCCAGACGGCGTCGCGGGCGTCGCGAGCGGTGGTCGCGCGGACGGGGCTCGGGCGCACCCGGTCGCTCGTCTCGGTCGCGCTCGAGCTGGCCGCGCAGGAGGCGCCGCTCGTGGGCGCCCGGGTGCTCCTGGTGGGCACCGGCTCGTACGCGCGGACGGCGGTGACGGCGCTGCGCGCGCAGCACGTGGGCCGGATCGTCGTGCACTCGGCGTCCGGGCGGGCCGGGGAGCTGGCAGAGGCCCTGGACCTGGACGTCGCGGGTCCGCTCACCGAGGAGCTGGCGGCCGCCGACGTCGTCGTCGGCTGCAGCGGCACGGCGGGCCACGTGATCGAGGTGGCGGATGTGCGCGCCGCGATGGCCCGCTCCGGCGGCCCGGCCGTCCTCGTCGACCTGGCCCTGCGCCACGACATCGACCCGGCCGTGCGCGAGCTCGGGCTGCCGCTCGTGGACCTGGCGACCGTGCGCCGGCACGTCGAGCTGCCGGAGGTCGCCCGCGCGCGGGACGTCGTCGCGCAGGAGGCGGCGGAGTTCGCCGCCGCGCTGGCGGAGGCCGAGGTGGTCCCCGCCGTCGTGGCCCTGCGCAGCCGCGTGCACGAGCTGCTCGAGGAGGAGATCGGTCGGGCGCCGGCCGCTGCGGCCCCGGAGGTCGAGGCGGCCCTGCGGCACTTCGCCGCGCGGCTGCTGCACGGGCCGGTCGTCCGGGCCCGCGAGGAGGCCCGCGCCGGCCACGCCGACGCCTACCGCGACGCCGTCGAGACCCTGCTCGGCGTCGAGGTGCCGGACCCGAACGACGACTGACCCGGCGCCGCCGCCTCCTTTCGCTGACCGCTGCCGTGCCACGCGAGTGCTGCCGGTCCGGCGGCAGCGCTCGGGCCGAACGGCAGCGCTCGCCGGGGACTGTCGGCGGGGCTCAGCGCGGACGGACCACCGTGCGCCAGTAGGCCAGCGGGCCGAGCACGACGACGGCGAGCAGGCTGGCGTCGATCAGCACCGTGGCCAGCCGCAGCGCCCACACCCAGCCGGCCCCGCCGTCGGCGTGCAGCGCGAACGCGCTGAGCGTGAGCAGGCCGCCGACGCCGCGGGTCGGGTGCACGTCCAGGCCCCAGCCGAGGACGGCGTACGGCACGGCCATCGCGACGGCGCCGACGAGGGCGAGCCCGGCCGCGCCGAGGGCACCACGCACGCTCCAGTCGGTCGGCTGCGCGGCGTCGTCGCTCCCGCCCCGCACCGCCAGCCGCACCAGCGCGACGCCCAGCGCCGCGACCATCACCAGCAGGGCGACCAGCGTCAGCACGAGCGCGCCGACCCCCGCGGCCATCGGGTACGACTCCCACCAGTCGCCGGCCGCGAGCGCGACGAGCACGAGCATCGCGGCGATGTCGAGCACCGCCTGCGCCAGGCCCCACTGGATGGCCCGGCCCGCGAGCGCGAACACGTCGAGCCGCCGTCGGGCGAGGAAGGCGACCAGCCCGGGCAGCGTGAGCACCGCGGCGACCACGAGCAGCGCGCGCTCCTGCCCGGCGTCGGGCGCGTCGCCGACGACGCCGCGGCCCACTGCCGCCACGAGAAGGAGCGCGACGGGCTGCAGGAGCGTCGGCAACCACGGGCTGCGCAGGGCGCGGCGCGCCCGACCGGGCCGCGGCGTCGTCGGCTCGTGAC
>JAEWYD010000005.1 GCA_023462275.1 Actinomycetes bacterium | reverse complement strand
AGCCAGCGGGACGGCGGCCAGCGCGACACCCGCCCGCGGGACGAGGACGACCAGGCCGGCGGCCGCCGTCGTCGGGGCCGGTACCGCGATCGCGACCGGAACAAGCGCCGCGGGCGGACCGGCAGCCAGAGCGAGCTCGGCGGCTTCGACGACATCGAGGTGGCCGAGGACGACGTCCTGGTGCCCGTCGCCGGCATCCTCGACATCAAGGACAACTACGCGTTCGTGCGCACGTCGGGCTACCTGCCGGGCGACAACGACGTCTACGTCTCCATGAACCAGGTCAAGCGGCACGGCCTGCGCAAGGGCGACGCCGTCATGGGCGCCGTGCGGCAGCCGCGCGAGGGCGACCCGCAGCCCCAGGGCCGCAACTCGAAGGTCAACGCGCTCGTCCGCCTCGACTCGGTGAACGGCATGTCGCCCGACGAGGCACGGAACCGGCCCGAGTTCGGCAAGCTCACGCCGCTGTACCCGCAGGAGCGGCTGCGCCTCGAGACGGCGCCGAACGTCATGACGACCCGCGTCATCGACCTGGTCGCGCCCATCGGCAAGGGCCAGCGCGGCCTCATCGTGTCGCCGCCGAAGGCCGGCAAGACGCTCGTGCTGCAGGCCATCGCGAACGCGATCACGCAGAACAACCCCGAGGTCCACCTCATGGTCGTGCTCGTCGACGAGCGGCCGGAGGAGGTCACGGACATGCAGCGCACGGTGAAGGGCGAGGTCATCGCCTCGACCTTCGACCGTCCCGCGGACGACCACACGACCGTCGCCGAGCTCTCGATCGAGCGTGCCAAGCGGCTCGTGGAGCTGGGCCAGGACGTGGTGGTGCTGCTCGACTCGATCACCCGCCTCGGCCGCGCGTACAACATCGCGGCCCCGGCCTCCGGGCGCATCCTGTCCGGCGGCGTCGACTCGAGCGCCCTCTACCCGCCCAAGCGCTTCTTCGGCGCGGCCCGGAACATCGAGCACGGCGGCTCGCTCACGATCCTCGCGACGGCGCTGGTCGAGACGGGCTCCAAGGCGGACGAGGTCATCTTCGAGGAGTTCAAGGGCACCGGGAACATGGAGCTCAAGCTCTCCCGGCAGCTGGCGGACAAGCGGATCTTCCCCGCCGTCGACGTGGACGCCTCGGGCACGCGCCGCGAGGAGATCCTCATCCCGGCCGACGAGCTCAAGATCCAGTGGAAGCTGCGCCGCGTGATGAGCGCCCTCGACGCCCAGGCGGCGCTCGAGCTGCTCCTCGGCAAGCTGCGCGAGACCCAGAGCAACGTCGAGTTCCTCCTGCAGGTCCAGAAGACCACCCCGGCCGCACCGGGACAGAAGGACGACTGAGCACGGCTCCAACCGGGCCGGGGCATTTTTCGCCCCGGCTCGGTGTTCTGGCAGACTGTCCCCTTGCTCGACGGTTCACGTCCGCGCCCGCGGGCGACCCGTCGGCCACCGATAGGAGCACCCCGTGAAGAAGGACATCCACCCGCAGTACACCGAGACGGTCGTGACCTGCACGTGCGGCAACACGTTCACCACGCGCAGCACGTCGACGTCCGGTGAGATCCACGCGGACGTGTGCAGCCAGTGCCACCCGTTCTACACGGGCAAGCAGAAGATCCTCGACACCGGCGGCCGCGTCGCCAAGTTCGAGGCCCGCTACGGCAAGCGCGCCGCCACCAAGTAGCTGACGTCACGCCGGCGGAGCCCCAGGCTCCGCCGGCGTTGCCGTGCCTGGCGGAGCCGGAGGAGGTCGGATGGCGTTCGAGGCGGTCGAGCCGATGCTCGCCGAGCACGCGAGCATCGAGGCGGCCCTCGCCGACCCGGCGATCCACGCGGACGCCGCTCGGGCCCGCACGCTCGGCCGCCGGTACGCCGAGCTGGGGCGCGTCGTCGCCGCCTACCGGGCGTGGCGGCGTGCGGACGACGACGCCAGCGCGGCCGCCGAGCTCGCGGAGGACCCAGCGTTCGCCGCGGAGCTGCCCGAGCTCCGGGCTGCCGCGGACGAGGCGGCGGAGACGCTGCGCCGGCTGCTCGTGCCGCGCGACCCCGACGACGCCCGCGACGTCATCCTCGAGATCAAGGCGGGGGAGGGCGGTGAGGAGTCGGCCCTCTTCGCCGGTGACCTGCTGCGGATGTACACCCGCTACGCCGAGCGGCGGGGCTGGGTGGCCGCGGTCCTGGAGGCGACGCCGTCCGACCTCGGCGGCGTCAAGGACGCCACGCTCTCCGTCCGCGCCCGTGGCGCCGTCGCGCCGGAGGACGGTGTGTGGGCGCACCTGAAGTACGAGGGCGGCGTGCACCGGGTCCAGCGCGTGCCGGTCACGGAGTCGCAGGGGCGCATCCACACCTCCGCCGCCGGCGTCGTCGCCCTGCCCGAGGTCGAGGACGAGGGCGAGATCGAGATCGACCCGGCCGACCTGCGCATCGACGTGTACCGCTCGTCCGGCCCGGGCGGGCAGTCCGTGAACACGACGGACTCGGCGGTGCGGATCACGCACCTGCCGACCGGCACGGTCGTGTCGTGCCAGAACGAGAAGTCCCAGCTCCAGAACAAGGAGCAGGCGCTGCGGATCCTGCGCGCTCGCCTCCTCGCGGCGCGCCAGGACGAGGCCGCCGCCGCGGCGTCCGAGCGGCGCCGGTCGCAGGTGCGTACCGTGGACCGCTCCGAGCGGATCCGGACGTACAACTTCCCCGAGAACCGGATCGCCGACCACCGCACGGGCTTCAAGGCGTACAACCTCGACGCCGTGCTCGACGGCGACCTGGACCCCGTCATCCGGTCCGCCATCGAGGCGGACGAGGCGGCCCGGCTCGCGTCGGCGGCGGGCTGATGGCGACCGCGCTGCGCGAGGCGGTCCGCGACGCGTCCCGCGTGCTCGCCGACGCCGGCGTGCCTTCGCCCGACCACGATGCGCGGGCGCTCGCCGAGCACGTCCTCGGCGTGGACACGCTCGCCCTGGCGCCGGAGCCGGGGCCCGGCTTCCCGGCCGCCTACGCCGACGTCGTCGCCCGTCGTGCCGCGCGTGAGCCCCTCCAGCACATCGTGGGGTGGGCGGCGTTCCGGCACCTGCGGCTGACGGTGCGGCCGGGCGTGTTCGTCCCGCGACCGGAGACGGAGCACGTCGCCGAGGTGGCGATCGCCGAGCTGCGGAGCGTCGAGCGACCGGTCGCGGTGGACCTGTGCTGCGGAGCGGGCGGCATCGCGATCTCGATGGCGACGGAGACGACGGCGCGCGTCGTCGCGGTCGACGCCTCGCCGGCCGCGGTGCAGCTCACCGCGGACAACGCGACCGCCTGCCGCGCGCGTCTGCGGGTGCAGCTCGGGGACGTCCGCGACGCGCTGCTGCTGCACGACCTGACGGGGGAGGTCGACGTCCTCGTGGCGAACCCGCCGTACATCCCGCCGGGCGCGGTCCCCGTGGACCCGGAGGTGCGCGACCACGACCCCGAGCTGGCGCTCTACGGGGGCGGCCCGGACGGCCTCGACGTCCCGCGCGCGGTCGCAGCCGCGGCCGCGCGGCTCCTGCGGCCGGGCGGTCTCCTCGTCATGGAGCACGCCGACGTGCAGGGCGCGGCAGCCCGCGCGTTGGTCGAGGCGACCGGTGCCTTCGAGGGCTCGCGGACCCTGCCCGACCTCGCCGGCCGGGACCGGATGGTGGTGGCGCGCCGGGTCGAGCGCTCCCGCGGACCGGTGGCGCCGTGACAGACTCGGCACCCGTGATGCTGGACTGCACCGACCCGACCACGTGGGGGCCCGCGCTCGACGAGGCTGTGAACGTGGTTGCACGCGGCGGTCTCCTGGTGCTGCCGACCGACACGGTGTACGGCATCGGCGCCGACGCGTTCAGCCCCGCCGCGGTCGCGGCCCTCCTGGCGGCCAAGGGCCGCGGCCGGCAGATGCCGCCGCCGGTCCTCGTCCCCGCCGTCGCCACCGTGGCGGGCCTGTGCGACGACGTGCCGGACGCCGCCCACGCCCTCATGACGGCGTTCTGGCCGGGCGCCCTGACCGTGATCTGCCGGGCGCAGCCGTCGCTCGCCTGGGACCTCGGGGACACGGGCGGCACCGTGGCCGTGCGCATGCCGGACCACCCGGCGGCGCTGGCCCTGCTGCGCCGCACCGGGCCGCTCGCGGTCTCGTCGGCGAACCGCACGGGCCGCCCCGCGGCCATGACGGCCGCCGAGGCCGAGGAGCAGCTGGGCGAGGCGGTCGCCCTCTACCTGGACGGGGGAGCGGCCCCCGGTGGGGTCGCGTCCACCATCGTCGACGCGACGGCGACGCCGATGCGCGTCGTGCGGGCGGGCGCCATCGACCTGGCGGCGCTGCGCGCCGTCGTCCCGGACGTCGTCGGCCCCGAGGCGGGCGACCCCGCGTGAGGGTGTACCTGCTCGTCATGCTCATCGCCGCGGCGGTGACGTACCTGACGACGCCGCTGGCGCGCTGGCTGGCGCTGCGGACCGGCGGGATCACCGCCGTGCGCGACCGGGACGTCCACCTGGTGCCGATCCCGCGCATGGGCGGGGTCGCCATGCTGCTCGGCATGGCGGTCGCCATGCTGGTGGCCTCCCGGATGCCGTTCCTGGAGGGCGTGTTCGTGGCGCCGCAGAAGGGCTGGTGGATCCTCGCCGGCGCGGCCGTGGTGTGCCTGCTCGGCGTGGCCGACGACATCTGGGACCTCGACTGGTTCACCAAGCTCATGGGCCAGGTGCTCGCGGCCGGGCTCATGGCCTGGCAGGGCCAGGTCCAGCTCTACTCGCTGCCCATCGCGGGCCAGACGATCCCGTCGGCGACGATGTCGCTGGCGGCCACGGTGGTCTCGGTCGTGATCGCCATGAACGCGGTGAACTTCGTGGACGGCCTCGACGGCCTCGCGGCCGGGGTGATCGCCATCGGCGGCACCGGGTTCTTCGTCTACACGTACCTCCTGAGCATGGACGCGGACGCGAGCGACTACTCGAGCCTGGCGAGCCTCGTCGTCGCCGTGCTGGTGGGCACGTGCCTGGGGTTCCTGCCCCACAACTTCCATCCGGCCCGCATCTTCATGGGCGACTCCGGGTCGATGCTGATCGGCCTGACCATCGCCGCCGCGGCCATCGTCGTCACGGGCGAGGCGAACCCGCTGACGACGCGCGAGAAGTTCCCGGCCTTCCTCCCGATCCTGCTGCCGATCTTCGTGCTCATCCTGCCGCTGCTGGACATGGGGATGGCCGTGATCCGCCGCGTCGGCTCGGGGCACTCGCCGTTCCACCCGGACCGGCTGCACCTGCACCACCGGCTCCTCCAGCTGGGGCACACGCACCGCCGGGCGGTGCTGATCATGTACCTGTGGACGGCGCTCTTCGCCTTCGGCGGAGCGGCGCTGCTGCGGTGGAGCACCGAGCAGGTGCTCTGGACGGTCGGCGTCGGGGCGCTCGCGGTGCTCGCCCTCACGCTGGGGCCCCTGCGGGGGCGACGGGCCAGGACGCACGAGGCGGTGGGCGCGTGACGACGACGCCGGAGCCGACGGGAGAGACCATGGGCGAGTCGGTGGGGGAGTCGGCGGGGCGGCCGGTCGCGGACCCGGTGCGCGAGGTCTTCCGCCGCGCGCTGCGGGACGTCCTGGTGCTCACCGCCGTGGTGACGGTGCTCGGCACGGTGGTCGGCGGGCTCGTCGCCGGAGCACCCGGCGCCTGGGGCGGCGTCGTCGGCGGGGCCATCGCGCTCGCCGCGGCGGCGGCGACCCCCGTGACGATGCTGAAGACCGCCGGTGCGCCGCTCATGACGGCGATGCTCGCCGTGATGGGCGCCTGGGTGGTCAAGAGCGCCGTCGTGATCGCGGCGGTGGCGCTGCTGCGCGGATCGGACTGGTTCGACGCGCCGGTGCTCTTCTGGGTCGCGGCTGCCGGGCTCCTCGGGTCCGTGCTCGTGGACGGCCGCGCCGTCCAGAACGGCAGAGTGCCGTACGTCACATCTGAGGCTGCCCCGCGCGCCTCGGAAGCACCCTCGGCGTCCGATTCGTCCGGTTCTGCCGGTCCCGACGAGTCGTAGGACGTTCGTCCCGGGTCGACCTCGCCCGGGACTCCATGATCAGGACTTCTGGCCGCTGGGGACGACCCCCGGATGGGTTACGATTTCGGCGGCCCAGAAGCCACTGGCCGGTCCTCCCGCACGCTCTGCGGGGGTTCATCCCAGCTCGAGTCCAGGGAGTGCGTCCTGTCCACCGCCGCGACGATCCTGCTGCTCGCCGCCTCGGGTGACGAGAGCGGGCCGCACATCCCCACCATCTCCGAGTTCTTCCCGCCCGCCGTCGCCTTCGACGGCACGATCTTCGAGATCAACCGGATCGGCCTGGTCCGCATCATCTCGGCGCTCGTCCTCTGCGGGCTCTTCTGGATGGCGGCGCGGCGAGCGACGCTGGTGCCGAGCCGCGGCCAGAACGTGGCCGAGATGGCCCTGGACTTCGTCCGCGTCAACATCGCGGAGGAGGTGCTCGGCGAGCGCAAGGCGCGGCCGTGGGTGCCCCTCCTGACCGTGATCTTCTTCACCGTGCTGGCGATGAACGTCACCGGCGTCGTGCCGCTCCTGAACATCGCGTCGACGTCGGTGGTGGCCGTCCCGCTGATCCTCGCCGTCGTGGCCTGGATCGCCTTCGTGGTCGCCGGCATCAAGGCGCACGGCGTCTTCGGGTTCGTGCGCGGCCAGCTCTTCCCGAGCGGCGTGCCGTGGCCGGTCTACATCCTCCTGGCGCCGATCGAGCTCATCTCGACCTTCATCCTCCGGCCGATCACGCTGACGGTGCGTCTCTTGGCGAACATGCTCGCCGGCCACCTGCTGCTCGTGATCTTCTTCTCGATGACCAGCTACCTCTTCGTGGAGGCGAGCGGCGCCCTCAAGGCCGTCGGCGTGCTGACGTTCGGCGCGGCGTTCGCGTTCACCCTCTTCGAGATGTTCGTCGCAGCGCTGCAGGCGTACATCTTCACGCTGCTCACCGCCGTGTACATCAGCCTCTCCGTGGAGGCGCACTGACCGAGCGGGCCCGGCCTCGGCCGGCCCCCGAGCACGACCCGCTAGGGACCCATGGTCCGGACCGCCGTCCGGGCCACTGACGGAAGGAAGACCGGACGTGGACATCGCAGGCAACATCGCAACGATCGGCTACGGGCTTGCGGCGATCGGCCCGGGCATCGGCATCGGCATCCTCGTCGGCAAGACGCAGGAGGCCACGGCCCGCCAGCCCGAGGTCGCCGGCGCGCTCCGCATCAACATGTTCATCGGCATGGCGCTCGTCGAGGCGCTCGGCCTGATCGGCCTGGTTGCGGGCTTCATTCTCTGATGGTCACCCTCATGACGGTCGCGGCAGGGGAGAGCGAGGTCCCCGAGGGGATCTGGCTCTTCATCCCGCCGCTGAGCGAGCTCATCGGCTCGATCGTCGTCCTCGCTATCATCGCGTGGGTCTTCCTGCGCAAGGTGCTGCCGGTCTTCACGCGCATCCTCGACGAGCGCACGGCGCGCATCGAGGGCGGCATGGCGAAGGCCGAGGCAGCCCAGGAGGAGGCGGCGAGCGCGCTGGCGGAGTACCACCAGCAGCTTGCCGAGGCCCGGGCGGAGGCGGCGCGCATCCGCGAGGACGCACGCGCCGAGGGCGCGGCGATCGTCGCCGAGCTGCGGGCCAAGGCATCGGAGGAGGCGTCGCGCATCGCCGAGAACGCGCAGCGCCAGATCGAGGCGGAGCGCCAGCAGGCGGCCGTCGCGCTGCGTGCCGAGGTCGGCGCGCTGGCGACCGAGTTGGCGTCGCGCATCGTCGGCGAGGCGCTCGCGGACGAGGCCCGGCAGTCGCGCGTCATCGACCGCTTCCTCGACGAGCTCGAGGGCACGGTCGCGGGCGAGGCCGTCGACGGCGAGGTGCGGAGCCGCTGATGCGTGGGGTGAGCCAGGCCTCCTACGAGGCAGTCGAGGCAGCCGTCGAGCCGACCCTCCAGGCGGCCGGCGCCGACGCCGCCGAGCTGGGCGAGCAGATGTTCGCGGTCGTCGACCTGCTCGACCGGTCGGGCGCGCTGCGGCGTGGTCTGAGCGACCCGGCGCGCTCGCCCGAGGACAAGGCGGGGCTGGCGACGTCGCTGCTCGGCGGTCGGGCGGACGCCCGCGTCGTGACGGCGGTCGCCGAGCTCGCGCGGCGGCGCTGGTCCGTCGAGGCGGACCTCACCGAGGCGCTCGAGCGGCTCGCCGCCGAGTGGGTCCTGGCCTCCGCGCAGGCGACCGACGACCTCCAGCGGGTCGAGGAGGAGCTCTTCCGGTTCGACCGGCTGCTCGTCGGCGAACGTCGGGTGCGCGACGCGCTCACCGACCGCCTCGCGACGCCGGACGCACGCGCCCAGCTCGTCGAGGGGCTGCTCGGCGGCCGGGTGCACCCGGTGACGCTGCAGCTCGTCCGGCGGGGTGCGCGCACGCCGCGGGGACGCACGATGACGCGCACGCTCACGGACCTCGGCAGGCTGGCCGCGCACCGGCGGGAGCTCCTGGTGGCGACGGTGACGGCGGCGGTCGCGCCGTCGTCGGCCCAGGTCGACCGCCTCGCGCAGATCCTCGCCGGCGCGTACGCGCGGCCGGTCCAGGTGAACGTGGCGGTGGACCCGGCGGTGCTGGGCGGTATGCGGGTGCAGGTCGGGGATGAGGTCGTGGACGCGACCGTCCTCGGCCGCATGCAGGACGTACGACGAAAGCTTGCGGGCTGACGACCGGTAGGACGGGCCCGAACCACAGGAGGCGGACGGCGTGACACGCGGTCCGGACAGGAGAGACATGGCTGAGCTGACGATCAGGCCGGACGAGATCCGGGCCGCGCTGGACAGCTTCGTGGAGTCGTACACGCCCACGGGCGCGGCGCGCGAGGAGGTCGGACGCGTCACCCTGGCCGCCGACGGCATCGCGCAGGTCGAGGGCCTGCCCGGCGCCATGGCGAACGAGCTGCTCGAGTTCGAGGACGGCACGCTCGGCCTCGCGCTGAACCTCGACGTGCGGGAGATCGGCGTCGTCGTGCTGGGCGAGTTCACCGGCATCGAGGAGGGCCAGCCGGTCCGCCGGACGGGCGAGGTCCTGTCCGTCGCGGTCGGCGACGGCTACCTCGGACGCGTCGTGGACCCCCTGGGCAACCCGATCGACGGCCTCGGCGACGTCGCGACCGAGGGCCGGCGGGCCCTCGAGCTCCAGGCGCCCGGCGTCATGCAGCGCAAGAGCGTGCACGAGCCGCTGCAGACCGGCATCAAGGCCATCGACTCGATGATCCCGATCGGCCGCGGCCAGCGGCAGCTCATCATCGGCGACCGCCAGACGGGCAAGACCGCCATCGCGATCGACACGATCATCAACCAGAAGGACAACTGGGCGACCGGCGACCCGACCAAGCAGGTCCGGTGCATCTACGTGGCGATCGGCCAGAAGGGCTCGACGATCGCGGCCGTGCGCGGCGCGCTCGAGGAGGCCGGCGCGCTCGAGTACACGACGATCGTCGCCTCGCCGGCGTCCGACCCCGCGGGCTTCAAGTACCTCGCCCCGTACACCGGCTCGGCCATCGGCCAGCACTGGATGTACCAGGGCAAGCACGTCCTCATCGTGTTCGACGACCTGTCGAAGCAGGCCGAGGCGTACCGCGCCGTGTCGCTGCTGCTGCGTCGCCCGCCGGGGCGCGAGGCCTACCCGGGCGACGTCTTCTACCTGCACTCCCGCCTGCTGGAGCGCTGCGCGAAGCTGAGCGACGCGCTCGGGGCCGGGTCGATGACCGGCCTGCCGATGATCGAGACCAAGGCGAACGACGTGTCGGCGTACATCCCGACGAACGTCATCTCGATCACCGACGGCCAGATCTTCCTCCAGAGCGACCTGTTCAACGCGGACCAGCGCCCCGCGGTCGACGTCGGCATCTCGGTGTCCCGCGTCGGTGGCTCGGCGCAGGTCAAGGCCATGAAGAAGGTCTCCGGCACGCTGAAGATCGACCTGGCGCAGTACCGGTCGCTCGAGGCGTTCGCGATGTTCGCGTCCGACCTGGACGCCGCATCGCGCGCCCAGCTCACCCGCGGCGCCCGCCTCATGGAGCTCCTCAAGCAGCCGCAGTACTCGCCGTACCCGGTGGCCGAGCAGGTGGCGTCGATCTGGGCCGGCACGAAGGGCAAGCTCGACAAGATCCCGCTGTCCGACGTGCGCCGGTTCGAGACGGAGATGCTCGACCACCTGCGCCGCAACACCGACGTGCTGACGCGCATCACCGAGAAGGGCGACCTGCCCGGTGACCTCGAGTCCGAGCTCGCGGCGGCGATCGACGAGTTCGCGGCGGGGTTCATGGCGGACCAGGACGCCGAGGACGAGCCGCTGCTCCCGCAGGACGCCGACGCGCCCGCGGACGAGGAGCAGGAGAAGATCGTCAAGCGGGGTCGAGGCTGATCCGTGGCTGGCAAGCAGCGGTACTACCGCGACCGGATCAGGTCCACGCAGGCGCTGAAGAAGATCTTCCGCGCCATGGAGCTGATGGCGGCCTCCCGCATCGGGCGTGCCCGGGCGAGCGTCGAAGCCTCCGGGCCGTACGCGCGCGCCATCACGCGGGCGGTGTCGGCCGTCGTCGGTCACGCCGAGATCGACCACCCGCTCACCCGTGAGCGGCCGGAGAGCCGGCGGACCGCCGTCCTCCTCGTGACGTCGGACCGCGGCATGGCGGGCGCCTACTCGGCCGCCGTCCTGCGCGAGGGCGAGCGGCTGCTGCGCGACCTGTACGACGACGGCGCGGACGTCGATCTGTACGTCACCGGTCGTCGGGCCGTCTCGTACTTCACGTTCCGGCGGCGCGAGCTCGCAGGCGCCTGGACCGGCTTCTCGGACGCCCCGACGTCAGAGGTGGCCTGGGAGATCGCCGAGACCCTGCTGCAGAAGTTCCTCGCCGAGCCGGCGGACGGCGGCGTGGGGCAGCTGTACGTCGTCTACACGCACTTCCAGAACATGGTGACGCAGACTCCCCGCGTCATCCGGATGCTTCCGCTGGAGGTCGTCGAGGAGTCGGCCGAGCCGCACGACGACGAGCCGATCCCGCTCTACGACTTCGAGCCGTCGGCCACGGCGGTCCTCGACGCGCTCCTCCCGCAGTACGTGGGCAGCCGCATCCACAGCTTCCTGCTGCAGGCGGCGGCCTCGGAGCTCGCCGCCCGGCAGCGTGCGATGCACACTGCGACGGAGAACGCCGAGGACCTCATCCGCG
The DNA here is from genome assembly GCA_023462275.1 of Actinomycetes bacterium. Lineage (GTDB taxonomy): Bacteria > Actinomycetota > Actinomycetes > Actinomycetales > Cellulomonadaceae > Actinotalea. The sequence continues at coordinate 9,936 of JAEWYD010000005.1, read as the reverse complement.
ACTTCACCCGGCGCGCCAACCAGGCCCGCCAGTCCGAGATCACCCAGGAGATCAGCGAGATCGTCTCCGGTGCCGACGCGTTGGCGTCGTCCTGAGGAGGAAGACATGACTGCCACGACCACCGACGCCGCCACCAAGGACCAGGGCCGCGGCGCGACCGGCCGCATCGCCCGGGTGATCGGCCCCGTCGTCGACATCGAGTTCCCCGCCGACGCGCTGCCCGAGATGTACAACGCGCTGCAGGTCGAGGTCGACCTGTCGGCGCAGGGTGAGGGCGAGAACCGGTTCACGATGACCCTCGAGGTCGCCCAGCACCTGGGCGACTCGATGGTCCGCGCGATCGCGCTCAAGCCGACGGACGGCCTCGTCCGCGGCGCCGCCGTGGTCGACACGGGTGCGCCGATCAGCGTGCCCGTGGGCGACGTGACCAAGGGCCACGTGTTCAACGTGACCGGCGAGGTGCTCAACCTCGAGGGCGACGAGAAGCTCGAGGTCACCGAGCGCTGGCCGATCCACCGCAAGCCGCCGGCCTTCGACCAGCTCGAGTCGAAGACGACGATGTTCGAGACGGGCATCAAGGTCATCGACCTGCTCACCCCGTACGTACAGGGCGGCAAGATCGGCCTGTTCGGTGGTGCCGGCGTCGGCAAGACCGTCCTGATCCAGGAGATGATCTACCGCGTCGCGAACAACCACAACGGCGTCTCCGTGTTCGCCGGCGTGGGGGAGCGGACGCGTGAGGGCAACGACCTCATCGACGAGATGACGGAGTCCGGGGTCATCAAGCAGACGGCCCTCGTCTTCGGCCAGATGGACGAGCCGCCGGGGACGCGTCTGCGCGTCGCCCTCTCCGCGCTGACGATGGCGGAGTACTTCCGCGACGTGCAGAAGCAGGACGTGCTGCTGTTCATCGACAACATCTTCCGGTTCACGCAGGCCGGCTCGGAGGTCTCGACGCTGCTCGGCCGCATGCCGTCGGCCGTCGGCTACCAGCCGAACCTGGCGGACGAGATGGGCCAGCTGCAGGAGCGGATCACGTCGACCCGCGGCCACTCGATCACGTCGCTGCAGGCGATCTACGTGCCGGCGGACGACTACACCGACCCGGCGCCGGCGACGACGTTCGCGCACCTGGACGCGACCACGGAGCTCACGCGTGACCTGGCGGCCCGCGGTCTGTACCCCGCCGTGGACCCGCTGGCCTCCACCTCGCGCATCCTCGACCCGCGGTACGTGGGTCAGGCGCACTACGAGACGGCGACGCGGGTGAAGTCGATCCTCCAGCGCAACAAGGAGCTGCAGGACATCATCGCGATCATGGGCGTCGACGAGCTGTCCGAGGAGGACAAGATCGTCGTCTCGCGGGCCCGCCGCATCCAGCAGTTCCTCTCGCAGAACACCTACATGGCGACCGCGTTCACCAACGTGCCGGGTTCCACCGTGCCGCTGGCGGAGACGATCGAGGCGTTCTCGAAGATCTGCGACGGCGAGTTCGACCACATCCCGGAGCAGGCGTTCTTCAACATCGGTGGCCTCGAGGACCTCGAGGCCGCGCACGCCCGCATCCAGAAGGAGCTGGGCTGACCGGCCCCCTGAGCAGATCGCCGAGGAGGACGAGTGGCTGAGCTCGAGGTTGACGTCGTCGCGGCCGACCGCCGCGTCTGGCGCGGTGGCGCCCAGATGGTGAGCGTGCCGGCCGCGGACGGTGACATGGGCATCCTGCCCGGGCACACCCCCGTGCTGGCCACGCTGCGCCCGGGTGACGTGCGCATCACGACGGCGGCCGGCGAGGTGCGGGCCGTCCGGGTGGACGAGGGCTTCCTGTCCGTGGACCACGACCGGGTGACCGTCGTCGTGCACGCCGCCACCGACCTGGGTGCCGGCGAGAAGCGCCACTGAGCCCATCGTGGAGCTCGCCCCGACGATGCTCGGCCTGGGTGCCCTGCTGCTCGTCGTCGGTGGCGTGCTCGCGCTGTACGTGTCGCGGCAGCGCACGCTGACGCGTCGCGTCGCGTCCTTCGGCTGCATGCTCAACGCGGGGCCGACGGTGCGCCGGGTGTGGCAGCCCGGCGTCGCGCAGTACACGCGGGAGCGGCTGCTGTGGTGGCGGACGCTCTCGCTGTCGCCGCGGCCGGCGCAGAGCTGGTCGCGGTCCGAGCTGGAGCTGGTCGAGCGGACGCCGGTCGGCCAGGACGACGAGGAAGGGCGGCCGCTGCTCATGGTGCACTGCCGGCACGGCGCGGACGAGTTCCAGATCATGATCTCGGCGCCGGCGTACGCGGGGCTGGTGTCCTGGCTGGAGTCGGGGCCACGGCGCGTCGGCCGGATGGCCTGATGCGGCTCGTCGTCGCCCGCTGCGCGGCGCGGTACACCGGACGGCTCTCGGCCTCCCTGCCGCCGGCTACCCGCCTGCTCCTGGTGAAGTCGGACGGGAGCGTCCTGATCCACGCCGACGGCGGCTCGTACAAGCCGCTCAACTGGATGAGCCCGCCGTGCAGCCTGACGGTCGCGCCGCCCGACGACGACGCCGTGGCGCGCGGGGTCGTCGAGGTCTGGCGGGTGCAGCACGCGAAGTCCGACGACCGGCTCGAGATCGAGCTCCACGAGGTGCTGCACGACTCGGCCCACGAGCTCGGCGTCGACCCGGGCCTGGTGAAAGACGGTGTTGAGGCGCACCTGCAGGCGTTGATGGCCGAGCAGATCCACCTGCTCGGGCCGGGGCACATCCTGGTGCGCCGCGAGTACCCGACCGCCATCGGGCCGGTGGACATCCTGGCGAAGGATCCGGCGGGCGGCACCGTCGCCGTCGAGATCAAGCGGCGCGGCGACATCGACGGCGTCGAGCAGCTGACGCGCTACCTGGAGCTGCTGAACCGGGATCCGCTGCTCGCCCCCGTGCGGGGCGTCTTCGCTGCGCAGGAGATCAAGCCGCAGGCGCGCGTCCTGGCGGAGGACCGCGGCATCCGCTGCGTCGTGCTGGACTACGCGGCCATGCGGGGCGTCGACGACGTGGAGTCGCGGCTGTTCTGAACAGGCGCTGCAGGCCGGGCGGTGCCCATGTCCTGGCGGGAGCGCGCCCGCCAGGTGGACTCGTGTCACGAATCGGTTCGATCCAGGTGAGGATTGCTCCATGACGCAACCCGCCGCCCGAACCTTCCCCGCCGACTTCCTCTGGGGCGCCGCCACGGCCTCGTACCAGATCGAGGGCGCTGCCACCGAGGACGGCCGCGGCCCGTCGATCTGGGACACGTTCTCGGCCACGCCCGGCAAGGTGGACGGTGGCGACACGGGCGCCGTTGCCGACGACCACTACCACCGCACGGTCGAGGACATCCGCCACATGACGGACCTCGGCCTGCACGCCTACCGGTTCTCCCTGGCATGGCCCCGCATCCAGCCGACCGGGTCCGGCCGCTTCAACAGCGCGGGCCTCGCGTTCTACGACCGCCTGATCGACGACCTCCTTGCGGCCGGCATCGACCCCGTCGTCACGATGTACCACTGGGACCTCCCGCAGGCGCTCGAGGACGCCGGCGGCTGGCCCGTCCGCGAGACGGCCCTCCGGTTCGGCGACTACGCCGAGCGCGTCGTGGACGCCTACCGCGACCGGGTCAAGGTCTGGACGACGCTGAACGAGCCCTGGTGCTCGGCCTACCTCGGCTACGGGGCCGGCGTCCACGCCCCCGGGCGGACCGACGGCGCCGACGCCCTCGCCGCGATGCACCATCTCAACCTCGCGCACGGACTCGGCGCGGCCGCCGTCCGCCGGGAGCTCGGCACCGGTGCGACGCTGTCGCTCACGCTCAACCTGCACGTGGTGCGCCCGGCCGACCCGAGCGACCCGGAGGACCTCGACGCCGTCCGCCAGATCGACGCCGTCGCCAACCGGGCCTTCCTCGCGCCGGTGCTCGAGGGCCGCTACCCCGACGACCTCCTCACGGACACCGCGCACGTCACCGACTGGTCGTTCGTCCACGACGGCGACCTGGAGACGACCCACTCCGGCCTCGACGTCCTCGGCGTGAACTACTACTCCACCCAGCTGGTCCGCCGGTACGTCCCCGACCACGAGAAGGCTTCCGCCGACGGGCACCGCGCGTCCGAGCACACGGCCTGGATCGGTGCGGACGCCGTGGAGTTCCTGCCGCTGCCGGGTCCGCACACCGCGATGGGCTGGAACATCGACCCGAGCGGGATGACCGAGCTCCTCGTCGGCCTGCACCAGACGTACCCCGACCTGCCGCTGATGATCACGGAGAACGGCGCCGCGTTCGACGACGTCGTCTCCCCGGACGGCCGGGTGCACGACGCCGACCGCGTCGCCTACCTGCACGACCACATCGAGGCCGTCGGCGCTGCAATGGACGCCGGCGTCGACGTGCGCGGCTACTTCGTCTGGTCGCTCCTGGACAACTTCGAGTGGGCGTACGGCTACAGCCGCCGCTTCGGCATCCTGCGGGTGGACTACGACACCCTCGAGCGCACCTGGAAGGACTCCGCCCACTGGTACGCGCGTCTCCTGGCGACGAACGCGCTGCCGGGCCGCACCCTCGAGGGCTGACCCGGGGGAGAATGGGCCATGCCGTCCGGCCGGAGGTCCACCAAGCGCCCGTGGGGCGAGCACCGGGAGCTCGACCTCGACCGGGCGCGCGCCGGGACGCGTGCCGAGTCGGGGCCGGACGGCGAGTGGGTGGTCCGGTCGGTCGGCGGGTCGGAGAAGACCTACGTGTGTCCGGGCTGCCGGCAGGACGTCCCGCCGGGCGCCACCCACGTGGTCGCCTGGCGCAGCGATCACGTGCTCGGCGACGCCGCCGCCGTTGAGGAGCGCCGCCACTGGCACACGTCCTGCTGGCGCAACCGCGCCCGGCGGCGCTGAGGTCCGCCAGCCGCGTCGGGGCGCGCGCCGGCCGCCGCTAGGCTCGGGACGATGTCGCAGATCCGAGCCATGAGCGTCCTGCCCGCGCGGCGGGAGGACGTCGTCCTGCACACCGCGGACGGGCTGACCCTCGTCGGGGAGCTCGCCGTCCCGGAGGACCGTCCGCCGTCGGCCACCCTGGTCACCCTGCACCCGCTGCCCACCCACGGCGGCTTCATGGACAGCCACGTCTTCCGCAAGGCGGCGTGGCGCCTGCCCGCCCTCGCGGGCCTGGCGGTGCTCCGGTTCAACACCCGCGGGACGGCGAGCGCGCGGGGGCGCAGCGAGGGCGCGTTCGACGGCGGCGACGGCGAGCGCTTCGACGTGCACGCGGCGATCGAGTACGCCGAGTTCCACGACCTGCCGCGGCGCTGGCTCGTCGGCTGGTCGTTCGGCACGGAGCTGGCCCTCATGCACGGCCGCGACCCGTCGATCGAGGGCGCGATCCTGCTCTCGCCGCCCCTGCACCGGGCGACCGACGCGGACCTCGCGGCCTGGGACGCGTTCGGCAAGCCCCTCGTCGTCCTCGTGCCCGAGCTCGACGACTACCTGCGGCCCGACGAGGCGCGGCGGCGGTTCGCCGCGGTCCGGCAGGCCGAGGTCATCGGCGTCGACGGCGCGAAGCACCTCTGGGTGGGCGAGACGGCCGTGCGCCGCGTGCTCGACGAGATCGTGGAGCACGTCGTTCCTGGAACGGCGCCCCTGCCGACGGCCTGGCACGGCACCATGGTCACGCCCGCCGACGACGACGCGCCGCCCGGCGCTCCTGGGGAGGAGACCCGATGACCACCGACGGCATGCTCGCGCTCCACACGCTCCGCAGGGGCGTGCCCGGCACGCTGCCGCTCGTGCTCCTGCACGCGTTCCCGACGGACCACCGGATGTGGCTCGACGCCACGGACCTCGTCCCGGGGGAGCGCCGGGTCTACGCCCCCGACCTGCCCGGCTTCGGCACCTCGCCGTCCGGACCCGACGTCGCCCGCGCCCTGGGCGCGGACCCGGCGGTGCCGTCCGTCGACGTCATGGGGGACGCCGTCGCCGCCACGCTGCGCCACGCGGGCATCGAGCGCGCCGTCGTGGCCGGCCTGTCCCTGGGTGGGTACGTCGCCCTGTCGGTGCTCGAGCGGCACCCGGACCTGGTCGCCGGGCTCGGCCTCATCGACACGAAGGCGACCGCCGACGACGACGCCGCGCGCGCGCGTCGGTACGAGGTCGCCGAGGCGGTGGAGGCCGAGCACCGGCTCGATGCCGTCGTCGGCATGCGGACGGCCGTGCTGGGGCGCACGAGCCGCGAGGGCCGGCCCGACCTGGTGGAGCGCATGGAGGCGTGGATCCTCGACCAGGGCGTCGCCGGCGTCGCCTGGGCGCAGCGCGCCATGGCCGCGCGGCCCGACCGCTCGCACCTGCTGCCGGGGTTCGCCCGGCCGGCGCTCGTCGTCGTGGGGGAGGAGGACGACCTCGCTCCGGTGTCGGTGGCGCGCAAGATGGCCTACGCGCTGCCCGACAGCGACCTGTGGATCGTGCCGCGTGCGGGCCACATGACCTGCATCGAGAGCCCCCAGCCGGTGGCCTCCGGGCTCTCGCGGCTGCTGCGCCGCGCCGACGCCGCCGAGCGGCAGGGTTAGGCGCGGGGCCTCAGCGGCCGCGCGGCGCCTCGCCGAGCGCGATGCGGAGGGCGTCGACCAGGTCGATCGACTCCCCGTCCCGCGCTCCCTTGCCGAGGATCAGCGGCGGGTCGCTGGGCTCGACGTGCGCGCCGCTGAGCCGCGCGCCCAGGCTGCGGGCCACGGACAGCACGTAGAACTCGCCGTCCGTGCCCACGGCCACGCTCTCGTTGCGCCGCAGGTACCAGCCGGTCCGGTCCGTCCGGTAGCGCGCGCGTCCGTCGTAGGACGACGCGCGCAGCGGCACGGGCGCGACGCCGCGGCGGTTCGCCTCCGCGACGAACTCGGCGATGAGCGCACGGGCCTGGGCGGCCTCGGCCGCCTGCCGCCGCTGCAGCAGCCTCGCGTGCTGCTCCGCCGCCTCCGCCCGCTGGTCGCGCCAGTCGTCAGCCACGCTTCTTGCCACGCCCCTTGTCCGCCGCGACCGGCTCGTCCTCCGGCTCGTCCGACGCCGGGACGGCGTCGAGCACCGCGGTGGCGTCCTCGGCCGGGACGGCGGCGAACACCTGCGTCTCGTCGTCGTCCGCCTCCGAGCCCAGCTCGGCGGGCTCCTCGGCGGCGAGGTCGACCCCGGCCGGCGGGGTGGTGGGCTCGTCATCGGCGGGCTCGCCGGCCGCCGGCGCGCCCTCCACCGGCTCGTCGTCCGCCACCTCGGCCACGGGTTCGGCCTCGTCGGTCGAGAGCTCGTCGGTCGAGAGCTCGGCGGCCTCGAGGTCCGCGACGTCCTGGTCGAACTCGTCGTCGTCCCAGACCTCCTCGTCGGCCTCGTCAGCGGCGTCGTCGGCCTGGTCGGCGGGCTCGGCGGTGGCCGCCGCCTCCGGGGCGTCCGCGGGCTCGGCGTGCGACACCTCGGTGACCGCCGCGGCGTAGCGCGCCTCGGCGTCCTGCGCGCGGGCCAGCGTCGCGCGCGACGGCATCGGCTCGTGGCTCAGCAGGCTGCGCAGCTCGTCCAGGTAGGTCGTGATCGCCTCGCGCTGCCGGTTGAGGTCCTCCACCTGCCGCTGCGCCGTCGTGCGCTCGCGCTCCGCCTCGATCATCGCCTCCGACAGCGTCTTCTCGGCGTGGTCGCGCGCCTCGGCCACGACGCGGTCGGCGTTCCGCCGGGCGTTGCCGAGCAGGTCCTTGGCGTGCGCCTCGGCATCCGTCCGGACCTTCTCGGCCTGTTCCAGCGCGCTCGCCACGCGCTGCTCGGCCTCGGCCGCGTGCGCCTCGGCGTCGGCGACGAGGCGCTCGGTCTCCTGGCGCGCGCGCTCGTGGCGCTCGGAGTCCGCCCGCTCGGCGGCCTCGCGCTTCTGCGCCACCTCGATCTCGGCGTCGGCGAGGGTGCGCCGGGCCTGGTCGAGCATGCGGTCGGCCTCGGCCTTCGCCTCGGTCGTCATCTCCGTCGCGCGCCGCCGGGCCTCGGTGAGGAGGCGCTCGATGTCGAGGCGCGTGCGGTCCCGGAGCTCGTTGGTCTCGCGCTCGGTGGTGGTGCGCAGCTCGGTGACCTCCCGGTCGGTGCGCTCGCGGAGCTCGGTCGTCTCGCGGTCCGCCGACTGGCGCAGGTGGAGGGTGTCGCGGTCGGCGGCCTCGCGGGCCTCCGTGGTCTCGCGGTCGGCCGTGGCACGCAGGTTCGCGGCGTACTGCTCGGCGTCGGCGCGCTGCTCGGCGACCTCCTGCGTCGTCTGCGTCCGCAGCGCCGTCACCTCGTCCGCCACGCCGGAGCGCAGCTCGGCGACCTCGCGGTCGGCCGTCGCCCGGGCGAACGCGGCGTACTGGTCCGCCTCGGCGCGGACCGCCGCCCCCTCCGTCTCGGCGCGCTGCAGCGCCGCCTTCGCGTCGCGGTCCGCAGCGGCGCGCACCGTGTCGGCGTACTGGTTCGCCTCCGCGCGCAGCGCGGCGAGCTCGTCCTCCACGCGCCGGCGCAGCTCCGCCGTCTCGGTCTCCGCCGTCGTGCGCAGGTTCGCGACGTACTGCTCCGCCTCGCCGCGCAGGGCGGCCACGTCGGCGTCCGTGCGGCGGCGCAGCTCGGTGGTGTCGCTGTCGGCCGAGGCGCGCAGGTCCTGCGCGTAGCGCTCGGCCTCCTCCCGCTGGCGGGTGGTCTCGACCTCGGCGGTGTTGCGCAGCTCAGCGGCGTAGCGCTCGGTGGTGACGCGCAGCTCGGTCGTCTCCCGCTCGACCGTCGCGCGGAGCGTGCCCAGCTCCCGCTCGAGGCCGGTGCGCCGCTCGCTCTCCTCCGTGGCGATCGCGCTCGAGATCCGCGCAGCCTCGCGCTCGGCGGACCCGACGAGCTCCTCGGCGCGACGCTGCGCGGCGGCCAGCGTGCTCTCGGCCTCCGACGCCGCGCTCAGCCGGACCTCGTCGGCCTCCCGGCGGGCGGTGGCGAGCATCTCGGCGACCTCGTTCTCGGCCCGGGCCCGCAGCTGGCCCGCCGAGAGCTTGGCGCGGGCCATGGCGTCCGCCGCCTGCGCGTTGGCCTGGGCGACGACGTCCGACGACTGCTCCTCCGCCGAGCGGAGCAGGTGCTCGATGCGCGAGCCGAGCCCCGAGTACGTCGGCCGCTCCGCCTCCCGGAGCTGGCGGTGCGCCTCGGAGAGCTCACCGGCCACCTGCATCGCGCGCGTGTCGAGCTGCTCGACCTGTGCCCGCGCCTCGGCCAGCTGACGCTGCAGCGCGTCGAGCTCCTGGTCGACCAGGGTGCGCTCGTAACCGCGCATCACCACCGGGAAGGACGTTCGGTCGTCGGGCACAACAACCTCCTGGGAGAGGACGGCGTAAGAGCGCTCTGCTGGGCGTGGCCGGGTCGCCGCCGGAGAGCCACGACGGCCCACCCCGCAGCGTAACGGTCCGGGCCCGGCACCCCCACCCCGCAGCCGGCCGGTTTGGGCGGGTCCGTCCCGGTGGCCACGCGGGCCGCCTGCGCACCCGCCAAGGGTCCCAGGCGGCGAGACGAAGATCGCCTGCCGGTCCCTCGACCAGCCCTGGACGCCCGGTCTCGCCTATTGTGAGGCGTCCCGGTCGGAAGGATCTGTCCGTGCTCCATCGTGTTCTCGCGTCGCTGCTGTGCGTGCTGGGGGCCGCCGCCGTCGCCCTCGGCATCGCCTCGGCGACGGCCTGGCGGGCCGACGACGTCCTCGTCGCACGTGCCACGGCAGCGGAGGGGACGACGATGATCGTCACCGAACCCGGCGTGCTCGACCTCGCCGCGGACGAGGTGACCGTCACCGCCACGGCACCGCGCGGCGACGTCGTCATCGCCCTGGGCAGGTCCGGCGACGTGGACGCCTGGGTCGGCACCGACGCGCACACGCGGGTCACCGGGCTGAGCGCGTGGCACGAGCTCGCGACGAGCCGCCTCGCGCGCACGGAGGCCACGCC
>JAEWYD010000004.1 GCA_023462275.1 Actinomycetes bacterium | reverse complement strand
CCATCGGCTCGTCGCGACCGTCCCGGCGGCGGGCGCCGTCGTCGGCCGGGCCGCCCTGTCCCCCGCCGGCCCCGAGCGACCGGCCCGCCGCCGCCACCGCCGAGCGCACCGACTCCAGCTCCATGCCGAGCCAGCCGGCGAGCATCCGGGCGTACTCCGGCCGCAGCGCGGTGTCCCGGATGCGGGCGACGATCGGCGCCGACGAGCGCAGCGCGCCGACGCGACCCTCGGCGGTGTTCAGGTCGTGCGCCGCGATGGTGGAGCGGATGACGAACTCGAACAGCGGCTGCCGCCCGGCTACGAGCGCACGCACGGCGTCGGGGCCCTTGGCCTGCCGCAGCTCGCACGGGTCCATCCCGGAGGGCTCGACCGCGACGAACGTCTGCGCGTAGAACCGCTGGTCCTCGCCGAAGGCCCGCAGCGCCGCCTTCTGCCCGGCCGCATCGCCGTCGAACGTGAACACGATCTCGCCGCCCGAGGAGCCGCCCGAGGACAGCTGCACCCCGGCGCCCACCGAGGTGTCGCCGAGCAGGCGGCGCAGGATGCGCGCGTGGTCCGAGCCGAAGGCGGTGCCGCAGGTGGCCACGGCGGTGGGCACGCCCGAGAGGTGCGCCGCCATCACGTCCGTGTAGCCCTCCACGACGACGACCTGCCGCCGCTTGGCGATCTCGCGCTTGGCCAGGTCGATGCCGTAGAGCACCTGCGTCTTCTTGTAGAGCGGGGTCTCGGGGCTGTTGAGGTACTTGGGGCCGTTGTCGTCCTCCAGCAGACGGCGCGCACCGAAGCCCAGGACGTCGCCGGTGACGTCCCGGATGGGCCACACGAGCCGCCCGCGGAAGCGGTCGTACAGCCCCCGGTTGCCCTGGCTCATCAGGCCGGACGCCGTCAGCTCGGCCTCCGTGAAGCCCTTGCCGCGCAGGTGGCGCAGCAGCGCGTCCCAGCCCTGGGGGGCGAACCCGACGCCGAACTGCTCGGCCGCCGTCCGGTCGAAACCCCGCTCGGCGAGGAACTGCCGGCCCACGGCGGCGGCTGGCGTCAGCAGCTGCTCGGCGTAGAACGCGGCGGCGTGCCGGTGGGCCTCGAGCAGCCGCTGGCGGCGCCCGGGCTCCTCGCCGGGCCGCGCCGGACCGCCCTCCTCGTACCGCAGCTGCACGCCGACCCGCCCCGCGAGGTGCTCGACGGCCTCGGTGAAGCCCAGCCCGTCGAGCTTCTGGATGAACGAGATGACGTCCCCGCCCTCGTTGCAGCCGAAGCAGTGCCACAGGCCCGCGGGCGGGCGGACGTGGAAGGACGGCGTCTTCTCGTCGTGGAAGGGGCACAGGCCCTTCATGGAGCCGACGCCGGCGGGCTTCAGGGTGACGTGCTCGCCGACGACGTCCTCGATGTGGGCACGCTCGCGAACCGCTGCAACGTCCTCGCGCAGGATCCGGGCCACGCGGCGAGTCTAGGCCGCGGGGCCGACCGTCCCGGTCGGCCTCAGGCGGAGCCGCGGCCCGCCTCGAGCACGAGCCGCACGTGCCACTCGGCGGCGCTGACGTCGGTGAGCGAGGCGACCTGGTCGACGACGGCGCGCAGCCGCCCGGCGTCGTCGGCGGCCGCGCGCCAGTCCGCCGCGAAGGGCGGCTCGAGCGCGTCGGGCGCCCGGTCGGCGAGCACCTCGACGAGGTCGGCGATCATCTCCCGCTGCCGCCGGTGCAGCGGCTCCGCCTCCCGCGGGGCCATGACGTACGCCACGGCGAGGCCCTTGAGGACGAGGATCTCCGCGACCGTCGCGGGCGGCACCACCAGGTGCGCCGCGTACCGCGTGAGGGGGCCCGGGCCGTACGCCTCCCGCGTCGCCGCGATCGCGGCCCCGCAGAACCGGCCGATGAGGTCGCTCGTGAGGTCCTTCAGCGCGGCCAGCGCCGGCCGCGAGCCGTCGAAGCCGCGCACCCACGACGACGTCGCCGCCAGCCGCGCCATCGCGGCGTGCAGCTCGGCGTCGGCCAGCGCGGGCGCGTACCACTGGACGATCTGCGCCACGACGTCCGCGCGGACCCCCGGGTCGTCGAGCACGTCGAGGTGGAGCCGGTCGCCGACGACGGCGTCCTCGACGTCGTGCACCGAGTACGCGACGTCGTCCGCGAGGTCCATCACCTCCGCCTCGATGCACCGGACGCCGGTCGGGGCGCCCGCGCGCACCCAGGCGAACGCCGCGAGGTCGTCGGCGTAGACGCCGAACTTGCCCGACGGCGTCCCGTCGGGCCGCCGGGGCGCGTCCGCCGCCGCCCAGGGGTACTTGGTGGCGGCGTCGAGGCTCGCCCGCGTGAGGTTCAGCCCGGCAGGACGTCCGGTCCGCGGGTCCGTGACCTTGGGCTCCAGCCGCGTGAGGATGCGCAGCGTCTGCGCGTTGCCCTCGAACCCTCCGATGCCGGCAGCCAGCGCGGCGAGCGCCCGCTCGCCGTTGTGGCCGTAGGGCGGGTGGCCCAGGTCGTGGGCCAGGCAGGCGGTGTCGACGACGTCGGGGTCGCAGCCGAGCGCCTTGGCGAGCTCGCGGCCGACCTGCGCGACCTCGAGGCTGTGGGTCAGCCGGGTCCGCACGAAGTCGTCGCTGGCCGGGCCCAGCACCTGCGTCTTCGCGCCGAGCCGGCGCAGCGCCGAGGAGTGCACCAGCCGGGCCCGGTCCCGCTCGAACGCCGACCGTGCGGCGCTCTTGGGCGGCTCCTCGACGAGGCGCGCGACGTCGGCGGCCGCGTAGGCGCCCACGAGCCCGGTCAGGTCCTGCACGGGGCCACCCTAGCCAGGGGTGCGACGGCGGCGGGCGGCTCGGTCAGGGCGCGGGTCAGCCCAGGCGCCATACGCCGACGGCCGGCCCGACCGCCGGGACGTGCACGCCTGTCCGGTCCACCCCCAGGTCCGGGCCGTGCAACGTCTCGACGGCGCCCGTGGGCGCGAGCGCCGCGGGCAGGGTCGCGCCCGCCCACGGGGCCCGCGCGGCGACGACGAGCACCCGCTCGTCCGGGGACTCGCGCAGGTAGCCGACCGCGTCGTCGGTGGCCAGGACCCAGCGCAGCCCGCCGTCGCGCAGCGCCCCGGACCGCCGGCGCAGGCCCAGGAGCGACCGGTACGCCGCCAGGGTCCCGGCGTCCTGGCGCGTGGCGTCGTCCCAGGGCATCGGCACGCGCGCGTGCTCCCCGTTGACACCCGTGACGCCCCACTCGTCGCCGGCGAAGACCATGGGCGCCCCGGGATAGGTGGCGAGCAGCCCGATGGCCACCTCGACGAGGCGGGAGTCGCCGCCCAGGCGCGTGCGGATCCGCGCCGTGTCGTGCGACCCGAGCAGGTTCCACTGCTGGGCGGTGACGTGCCACGGGACGAGCGCCGCGAAGTCCCGCATCGTCGCGACGGTCGCACCGCCCGAACGCCCCGGCGGCGGAACCGGCAGCCAACCCACGCCGCCCTCGACGGGCGTCAGCCAGCCCCACACCGGCCGGGCGAAGGCGGCGTAGCTCATGACCCCGTGCCAGCCGTCGCCGGCCAGGTCCGCGGTGGCGTCGTGGAAGTGCTCGCCGATCAGGACGCCGTCCGGCCGCACCTGCGCCATCGTCGCCCGGATGGCCCGCGCCACGTCCCGAGTGAGGTCGACGTCCGCGAAGCGGCCCGTCATGTTCGCCACGTCGACCCGCCAGCCGTCGAGGCCGTCCAGCCCGCGCAGCCAGCGCCCCGCGACGGAGTCGGGACCCTCGAGCATCCGGCGCCGCAGCTCCGGCGGGCGGTGGTCGAGCTTGGGCAGCGACGCGTGCCCGAGCCAGCCGACCGGGCCGTCGTCGTCCCGGTGGTAGAAGGCGGCCTCGGGCGAGGTCGGGTCGTCCTGGGCGCGTCGGAACCAGTCGTGGGCGGCGCCGGTGTGGTTCGTCGTGAGGTCCCCGACGACGCGCATGCCCCGGGCGTGCACGGCGCGGGCCAACGACGCGAGCGCGGCGTCGCCCCCGAGGAGCGGGTCGACGTGGTCGAACGACGTCGCGTCGTAGCGGTGCACGGAGCGGGCCGGGAAGACCGGGGTCAGGTACAGCACGTCGACGCCGAGCCGCTCGAGGTGGTCCAGGTGCGCCTCCACGCCGGCCAGGTCGCCGCCGTACAGCTGTTGCCCCGTGATCCGGCCCTCGGCGGCCGGCTCGGCGTCCCACGGCGTCGGCACCGCCCAGTCCGGGACCGCGCGGTCGGCCCCGGAGCGCGCGAACCGGTCGGGAAACACCTGGTAGACGACGCCGTGCCGCGCCCAGTCGGGCGCGGCACGGTGCACCGTCAGCCGGAAGTCGCCGGCGTCGGGCACGTCGCGCGCCACCGCTCCTCGCGCCGTGACCCAGCGGTAGCCCTCCGGCTCGTCGAGCAGCCACCGGTACCGCGTCACGGGGTTGTGCACCTCGACCTCGGCCACGTACCAGCGCTCGCCCCCGTCGGTGCGGTCGAGCCGGGCCGGGACGAGGTGCGGCTCGCCGTCGCGGACCGTGCGCAGGTGCACGGCGCGCTCGCCGCCCGCGGGGACACGCAGGCGCACCGGCACGCGGTCCCCGAGCGCGGGCGCGCCCTCGACGTACAGCGCGCTGCCGTCGTGGTGGGGCTCGAGCCTCATCCCTTGACCGAGCCGGCCGTGAGTCCGCCCACGATGTACTTCTGCAGGAAGAGGAACAGCGCGAGCACCGGCAGCGCCGCGATGACGGCCCCCGCCGCGAACAGGCCCCAGTTGGCGTCGAGCAGCGACGACACCCAGCCGTACAGCCCGACGGCGACGGTCCAGTTGCGCTCGGACTGCAGCAGCACGCGGGCGATGATGAACTCGCCGAACGTGCTGATGAAGGACAGCAGCCCGACGACGGCCAGGATCGGCGAGACGAGCCGCAGGATGATCGTCCAGTAGATCTGCGTGTGCGTCGCACCGTCGATCTTCGCGGCCTCGTCGAGCTCGCGCGGCACCGTGTTGAAGAACCCGTACATGAGGAACGTGTTCACACCGAGCGCGCCGCCGAGGTAGACCGCGATGAGGGCCAGCTTGGAGTTGAGCCCCAGCACCGGCACGACGTTCCCGAGCCCGAGGAGCAGCAGGAAGATCGCGACGAAGGCGAGGATCTGGGGGAACATCTGCACGACGAGCAGCGAGGTGAGGCCGAGCCGGCGCCCCGCGAACCGGAACCGCGAGAACGCGTACGCGGCGGCCGCGCCCATGAGCACCGTGCCGATGCCCGTCGTGACCGCGATGACGATCGTGTTTCCCATCCACGTCCAGAACATCGTCCGGTTCAGACCGCTGAAGTTCGCCGTGCTGACCTGCGCGAAGAGCTCGTTGGAGCCGGTCAGCGTGCCGTTCTCCGTGAGCGACGCCGAGATCACGTACACGATCGGGAAGGCCGCGTACACGACCGCGACGACGCCGACGACGTGGCGCCAGCCGACCTCGCCGAACCAGCGCCGGCGGCTCATCCGGTTGCGCGGGGCGGCGGTCGCCCCGGCCGTACGCGTCACTGCTGCCTGGGCCATGTCAGCTCAGCTCCTCGAGCTTGCGCGTCTGGCGGAAGGCCAGCGCCGAGATGGTCGCCACGATGACGAAGATGACGATGGACAGGGCGCTGGCGAGCCCGTAGTTCTTCGGTGCGTTCCCGTCGATGCCGGAGACGGAGTACACCATCGAGATCAGGATGTCGGTGTGCCCCAGCGGCACGGAGGCGTCCGTGAACCGTGGACCGCCGTTCGTGAGCATGTAGATCAACGTGAAGTTGTTGAAGTTGAAGGCGAACGACGAGATGAGCAGGGGTGCCGTCGCGACGAGCAGCAGCGGCATCGTCACCGAGCGCCAGGTGCGGAACCGGCTCGCGCCGTCGATCTTCGCGGCTTCCATGAGGTCACCGGGGATCGCCTGCAGGGCGCCCGTCGTGATGAGGAACATGTACGGGAAGCCGAGCCACAGGTTGACCAGCAGCACGGAGAGCTTCGCGAGCCAGGGATCGGTGAGCCAGCCGATCTGGGCGCCGTTGAGGAGCACCTCGTTGATGAAGCCGTACTTGCGGTTCAGGAGCCCCGACCACAGCAGCGCCGCGAGGAAGCCGGGGATGGCGTACGGGAGGATCATCAGCGTCCGGTAGACCTTGCGGCCGCGTACCCGGGGGTCGTTGAAGACCATCGCGAGGAACAGCCCGAGCAGGAACGTGCTCACCACCGACAGCAGCGCGAACGCGAACGTCCACAGGAGGATCCGCAGGAACGGTCCGGCGTAGCGCTCGTCGCCGAATGCCGTCGTGAAGTTCTCGAGGCCGACCGGGACGCGCCAGCCGACCCCGAGGGTCGAGCCGTCGGGGGCCTCGAACAGCCCGTGCGCGTTGGGCTCGTAGACCACCCCCGTCGAGGTGTCCGTCATCGTGCCGGCGGAGTCGTCGTACTCCAGGACCGACCGGTACACGTAGCCGCTGCGGGCGTCCTGCGTGCGGATGGAGCCGTCGTTCGGGTCGTCGGAGAACGGGACGCGGAGCGCGGTGACCTCGGCCTGGCGGGCCAGGACGGTGCCGCGGTCGAGCAGCTGGTAGCCGGGGACGGCGGTGACGGTCCCCTGCTCCACAGTTGCCTTGTCGACGCGCGCCAGCGGCTGGTCGGCCGTGCCCACCTCGACCTGGTCGTCGACGACGACCGCGAAGCCGAGGTGGCCGTCGCCGTCCGCCACGACCGCGAGGGGATACGCCGCGCTGCCCTCGACGCGCCGCTCGTTCTGCGCGAGGAGCGCGGCGACGGCGTCCTCCTTGGTGGAGTTGTGACCGTCGCCGTAGTTCGTGAACGCGACGAAGCCGGTGTAGCCGACGACGTAGATCTGGTACACGAGCAGGAAGGCGAGCCCGGGGAGGATGTACTTCATGGGCAGCGCGCGGCGGGAGAAGTACACGTAGTTGGCCGCCACCAGCAGGGCCACCATCGACCACAGGATCCCCATCGACCCCTCGCCCCATGCGGCCAGGACCACGTAGCCGCCGAGGGCGTCGATCACCGCCATCAGCAGCATCTTCACGAGGAAGCCTCGGCGCGTGCTGCGCGCGTGGGACGTGGCGGTCTCGCGGCGCCGTCGGGGCCGCTCACCGGTGATCTGGACCGAGGCCTCCTCGGCCTGGTCGGGGTGCACTTGGCTCATCGTTGACCTCGTGGTGGCTGTGCTCGGGGACCGGGCCGCGGGCTCCGGTGATGGGGTGGGCCGGCGAGGGCCTCATG
>JAEWYD010000003.1 GCA_023462275.1 Actinomycetes bacterium | reverse complement strand
GGCGAGGCCCGGCTCGGCCGGGGGCGCGTCCGGCTCGTCGAGGTCGACGGCGGGGTTGGCGTCACGCAGGTCGTCCGGCCGGGTGCGCGGCGCGGTCGTGGGCATCGCGGGGCTCGCGGTTGCGCGGGCCGGCGTCGGTCGGTGCGGCATCTGACATGGATCGGACGGTTCCATGGTCACCTGTTGCGATTCGACGGGCGATTTCTGAGATGTGGGCCACCGCCGGGCACACTGGGGGCGCCGGACCACCCGAGAGGACCCCCATGCCGTCGAAGGCAGCCACCATGCGCGCCCCGCGGCCCGTCGTGCTCGGCTTCATCGCCGCCGTCGTCGTCGCCTTCCTCATCCCGCTGGGCCTGACGCTGTTCATGCGGGTCGACGAGCCGACCGGCCCGAGCCCCGCGACGCCCGTCCCCGACGGCACGTTCACGATCGCCGTCCTGCCGGACACGCAGTACGCGACCGCCGCGGACGTCGACCCGGACGCCTCCGTGCTGTTCGAGCAGACGACGTGGCTGGCGGTGAACAAGGACGCGCTGCACCTGCACCTCGTGCTCCACGAGGGCGACGTCGTCGACGCCGCGTGCGACCCGGCGCAGTGGGACCGGGCGGTCCGCGCGATGTCCCTGCTGACGACGGCGAAGATCGACTACCTCGTCAGCGCGGGGAACCACGACGTCCGGTACTACGAGGGCTGCACCACGGGCGACCCGGTGGACCACCCCGACGAGTTCGACTCGGCGTTCCCGCTGACGGCGGCGCGCGCGATGGGCACGTTCGGCGGGTCCTACTCGACGACGGACGCGCGCAACACGTACGCGACGTTCCGGGCCGGCGACCAGGAGTTCCTCGTGCTGAGCCTGGAGTTCGGCCCGACGGCCGAGGTCGCCGACTGGGCGCTCGAGGTGACCCGGGACCACCCCGACGCCGAGGTCATCCTCCTCACGCACGACCTCATCGGCCCCGACGGCGAGCTCCGCGGCGGCGCGTCCACGTCGACCGACGCGCTCCCCAAGCCGCCCCGGCTCACCGGCGCCGAGCTCTGGGACCGCCTGATCGCGCCGGCGTCGAACATCGTCCTCACCCTCAACGGCCACGTCGTCGACGGGACGACGGGACGCTCCGAGGCGGCCGACGCGAGCGGCCGGCCGGTCTGGCGCCTGCTCGCGAACTACCAGACCGTCGGCGGCGGCGTCACCGGCGACCTCCGGCTGCTCACGGTCGACCCGGCCGCAGGCTCCGTCGCGGTGCGCACCTACTCGCCGGTGCTCGACCGCTGGCTCACCGACGACGCCAACCAGTTCACGCTCACCGACCTCTGGTGAGCGCGCGGTTCTCCCGGCCCCCGCACGTCGCCACGGGGCAGGCGCGGACGAATACTGGGGCGATGGAGATCCGCCGCCTGTCCGACGCCCCCGCCTACGACGACGCCCGGTTCGTGGCCGTGCCGTTCGCGGAGGGACGCCAGTCCAACGCCCGCCTCATCCGCCTGGCCCCCGGTCAGGCCCTGCCGCCGCACACCCACGGCGACTCCGACCTGCTCCTGTACTGCGTCGAGGGGACGGCCACCCTGGACACGCCCGACGGCGACGTCACGCTCGAGGCGGCCTCGCTCGCCGTCCTGGCGGGCACGGAGGAGCTGCGCGCGAGGAACGACGGCGCCGACGGCGTCACCCTGCTCGCCTTCCTCGCACCGCCCTTCCCGCCCCGCGACTGACGGCCGCGCGCGGTCCCACATCGCGGACGCCGGGGAATCCCGAGGTTTCACCCACCGTTCACACGGTGCTGATGCGGTCGCCACACGCGGCCAGCAGACTCGAGACCACGAACTCCCAGAACGCGAGGAGGTGCCGCGATGGACGAGCACACCAACGACCAGCAGAGCACCGTCGACCGTGCGGAGCCGACGTACACGACGGTGAGCAATCCCCGGCGGGTACGCCTGTAGGCGGCGCCCCGCCCGCCAGCCCCAGGCCGGGGAACGGACCTGGTGGAGACCGGGCGGGCGCTGCTCGCAGCCCCGTGGGCTGACGACACGACGCAGGACCGAGGACACAGCCGACGGCGCACGTCCCCGAGGGTGAGCGCATGCTCGCGCCCCGGGGGCGTGCGCCGTCGGGCGTCCGGGCCCGCGGCCACCGGTCCCGCCCACAGGCGGGCCCTCGGTCGGGGGCCCTCAGTCGGCGACGAAGTCCTGCGTCAGGTACCAGCCGCCCGGGCCGACGCCCACGCCGATCCCGACGCGGGTGAACGCCGGGTCCAGCAGGTTGTCCCGGTGGCCCGGCGAGGCCATCCACTGCTCGTGCGTGGTGGCGGCCACGTCCGCCGGGTCGGCCCCGGCGTCGCTCGTCCACCCGACGTTCTCCCCCCAGGCGCTCCAGCCCGCGGGGAGCTGGGCGACGACGTCGGGGTTGTGCGCGAGGTCGAGGCCGTCGGCGGCCAGGTGGGCGGACCAGCCGCGCGCGACGGCGTCCAGCTGCGGGTCGCGCTCCAGCGGCGGCACGCCTGCCGCGGCGCGCGCCTCGTTCGCGAGCTCGAGCACGCGCTCCTCC
>JAEWYD010000002.1 GCA_023462275.1 Actinomycetes bacterium | reverse complement strand
GTCCGGGTCGCCGGCGGACTGGTCAGCTGGCGGTGCAGGTGGCCGTGAGGCCGCTCGGGCTGCCGCTGCCGATGAAGCCGGCGGTGGTCGACGTGCCGGCGGCGACGCTGCCGTTCCAGGCGGCGTTCGTGATGGTGCTGCCGGACAGCGACCCGTTCCAGGCCTGCGTGACGGTGGCACCGCCGACGGTCACCCTCCAGCCGGAGATGGCGCTGCTGCCCGCCGTCACGGTGACGGCGGCCTGGTAGCCGGAGCCCCAGCTGTTGACGACGGTCACCGCGGCGCTGCACGAGCCGGGCTGAGGCGTCGGGTCCGGCGTCGGGGTGGGGTCCGGCGTCGGGGTGGGGTCAGGCGTCGGGGTGGGGTCAGGCGTCGGCGTCGGGTCGGGCGTCGGCGTCGGGTCGGGGTCCGGCTGGCCGCCGATGGTGATGTCGCTGCACAGGTAGTACGGCTGATCGAGGTGGCTGGCCTGCCAGATCGTGAAGAGGACGGCGCGCCCGGACCGGCCGGTGAGGTCGACGTCGGTCTGGTACAGCCCGGTGGTGCCGTAGCGGCCGGTCTCCTTGACGAGCGTGATGTCGTCCCAGCCGAGCGGCTCGGTCAGCGGGTCGTAGCCGGGCTTGGAGACGTAGACGCGCAGGTAGTCTGCGCCGTGCTTGGCGCTGTCCGTGAGCGTCAGCGTGAACTTCTCTGCGACGGGCGTCGCCTTCCACGGGCCGGGGGTGTCCATCGCGGCGTAGCGGCCGTTCTGCGTGAGTCCGCCGCTGCAGAGCTGGCCGTCCGGGATGACCTCCTCGTGGCGGCCGCCGACGTTCTCGCGGAACAAGCCGTTCCAGTTCCACATGGCGTTCGGGTCGGCCTGGAAGGCCTTCCAGCACATGGGGTCGAGCTCCGCCATGGCGGGGTTCAGGTGGTCGTCGCCCCACCGCTCCCAGCACCCGTAGTTGCGGGTGGGCGGGTCGGTCACGGAGCCGTGGGCGGTCGCGGGGGTGGCGAGCGTGGCCACCACGAGCGGGGTCGCGACGAGCGCGGCCGAGACTGCCAGCGCCCACCGGCGCAGGCGCGTGCGTGTGGACATGTTGGATTGCCTCCTGAAGTGGTGCGAGCCGCCCGGCCCCGGTGCCGGGCGCCTCACGACCGTCACACGCGCCGGCGGAGGCGGCACCGGCCCGAACCGTTTAACCCGATGATCACCGTGCATTACCCGGCGCTCCGTGCGTCGCGGCGTGCGGCCCGGCCCGCACCCGCCACCCGCGCCGCAGATGCGAACGGGGCCACCCACCGTGCGGTGGGTGGCCCCGTCGTCGGGCGTCAGCTCAGCTGGCGGTGCAGGTCACGGCACCCGGCGAGGGCACCGGGCCCGCGCCGATGAAGCCGTACGAGGCCGAGGCCCCGGTCGACAGCGTGCCGTTCCAGGAGAGGTTCGCCACGGTGAGCGAGCTGCCGGAGCCCGACACCGAGCCGTTCCACAGCTGGGCGACGGAGCCGCCGCTCGGCAGCGCGAGCGCCGTCGACCAGCCCTTGATCGCCGCACCGGCCGTCACGGTGACGGTCGCCTGGTAGCCGCTGCCCCACGAGCTGGCGATCGTCAGCGCGGCCGTGCAGCCGCCCGTCGAACCACCGGTCGTGGTGAACGACACCGTCGACGGCGCCGACGTGTTGCCGGCCGCGTCGCGGGCGATGACCCGCAGCGCGTACGCGGTGTTCGCCGTCAGGCCGGTGAGCGAGACGCGCGTCGAGGTCGAGGTGCCGAGCACGGTCCCGTTCGCGTCGACGACGTCGTAGCGGGTCACGCCCACGTTGTCCGTCGAGGCCGTCCACGAGATCGTGGCCGACGTCGAGGTGATGGACGACGCCGCCGGGGCTCCCGGGGCCGTCGGTGCCTGGGTGTCACCCGTGTCGCCGCCGCTCGTCGTCGTGAACGATCCGGCCGACGACGCCGAGGAGACGTTGCCCGCCGCATCGCGGGCCACGACCGTCACGCGGTACGCGGTGGACGGCGTCAGGCCCGTGAGGTCCACGGAGTTCGTCGACGACGTGGCGAGGGTCTCCCCGGTGGCCGCGTTGCGGACGGTGTAGCCCGTCACGGCGCGGTTGTCCGTCGAGGCGGTCCAGGCCAGGTGCGCGCCCGTCGCCGTGATCGACGACGCCGTCGGCGTGCCGGGCGCGGTCGGGGCGGACGTGTCCGGGTCGGGGGTGCCGCCCGGCGTGATGGCCGGGTAGGCGTTCGCGACGAGGGTGCGGAACTGCGCCTCGAACCACTGGCCGGAGAGCGGGGCGTCAGGCGTCGCGCCGGTCAGCAGGCCGCTCAGCTTGGGCGAGTTGAACGTCGGGTCGCACATGCGGTCGAAGCTCTTGCCCTGGTCGTTCGGGATCTCGCTGGACGCGCCGTCGGACTCCCCCGGGGGCTTCACCCAGACGAAGGCGTCCATGTGGGCGTAGCCGCTGGGCGCCGCCGTCGGACGCTCACCGATGCCCGCACCCAGCGGGTTGCACCACGCGCCGCGGTGGGTGCGCCGGTCCACGCGGGACTGGTTCACGTAGGTGTTGAGGTCCGTGCTCGTGGAGACGGCCGTCGGACGGTTGGCGCCGCCCCAGCCGTTGCGGCTGGTGTCGACGAGCATGCCGATCGAGCTCGGGAAGCCCGCGGCCACGGCCTTGTCGTAGAACGCCGCGGTGAAGGTGGCCTCGTCGAAGTACGGGTTCCACTCGTAGTAGGACGCCGACCGCACCGGGTTGCCGCCGACGTTCAGGCTGGAGTTGGTGAGGAACGGCTCCTTCAGCGGCGTCGAGTTGGCCGTGTTGGTCACGAAGCCGTCGACGGAGGCGAAGCCGGCCTTGGTCGACTTGGCGACGTCGGCGAAGGTCTGGATGGCCGGGCCGAGGTTGCTGTCCCAGCCGAGCCAGCCGGAGTGCGCCGCGTCGATGTACGTGTACACGTTCGGGATCGCGTGCAGCTCGTCGAGCGCGTACTTCACGCCGGCCTTGTAGTACGGGGCGGCCTGGGCGCACTTGGCCTCGCTGCTGTTCGTCACGAGGTTGGGCAGCGAGTCGGGCTCGATGACGGCGGCGAAGCGGATGTCCTGGTACTGCGACTCCGACAGCATGTCCGCGATCGCGTCGATGTACTCGCTCTTGTAGCGCTCGAGGCCGGCGTCGGTGGCCGGCAGCTCGCCGTTCGAGGCCAGGGCGTAGCAGTCACGGCCCGGCAGGTCGTAGATGACGATGCCGAAGACGAGCGGCGTGCCCGACTGCTTCTGCGCGAGCGCGGCGTCGAGCTGGGCACGCAGGCCGGGGCCGTCGGCGTTGCCCGTGATGGCGCTGATCCGGTCCATCCAGACGAAGGTCGGCTCGTCGGCGATCGCCATCATCTGCTGGCCGAGCGTGCCGCCGGCGTTGGCGGCCGCGGACTCGACGTTGGCCGACCAGTTCTCGTTGACGTACCACGTGGCGCCCACGAACGGGTTGTCCACGTGCGTCGGGGCGGCCTCCGCCGGCCCCGCCAGGCCCACGCCGACGGTGGCGAGCACCGCGGCGGGGGCGACTACGGCGGCGACCTTGCGCCGCGCGGTCATCATCGACACGCAAACCTCCAGGATCGAACGACGCGCCGACGACGCCGGCGCCGGCCGCCACTGATCCACGGCGACCGCTGCGAGCGTCGCACCGGGCGGAGGGGCCGTCAGGCGTGCGAACCGTTTAGGGGCACGGACCCGTGGGAACGCTCCCGCCGGACGGCCTCGGGACGGCCTGGGGACGGCCTCGGGATGGCGTCGGGACGGCCTCGGCGGGCGCAGGCAGGGTCGTCGGCGGACACACGGACGGCCCGGGCCCCTGGGGGGACCCGGGCCGTCACGGCCGGCTCGTCAGCCGCAGGTGAGCGTCGCCGACGACGGCGCGGAGCCGTTCGCCACGAAGCCGAAGGTGGTGCTGGCCCCCGCCGCGAGCGACCCGTTGTACGCGGCGTTGCGGGCGGTCACGGCCGAGCCGCTCTGGGACACGGTCGCGTTCCACGCGTTGCTGATGGCCTGGCCACCGGAGAAGGTCCAGCCGACGTTCCAGCCGGACAGCGCCGTCGTGCCGGTGTTGCGCACCGTCACCTGACCCTGGAAGCCGGAGCCCCACGAGTTCACCGTCGTGTACGTCGCGCTGCAGGCGGCGCCCGGCGTCGGGGTCGGCGTCGGGGTCGGCGTGGGCGTCGGGGTCGGCGTGGGCGTGGGCGTGGGCGTCGGGGTGCTCCCGGACTGCACGGAGAAGCTGTCGACCGCGAGGCCGGCGCCGCCGACCCACGGCTCGAAGCCGGCCTGGATGCTCGTCAGGTACCAGCTCGTGGAGCCGTAGCCGCGCCGCACGACGTCGTCCCAGAAGTCCGCGACGGCGAAGGTCGCCGAGGACGTCGTCTGCTGTCGGACGTAGGAGATGACGTTCCAGCCGCTGCTGCCGTACCAGACGTCCCACGTCGCCCCGGCGATGCTCGCCGTGCCGACGCGCGAGCCGATGGGCTGGATCGAGCCGGTGTGGTTGAGCCACACCATGAGCTCGGCGCCGTCGTTCTGGCCCGTCGTTGCCGACGGCTGGCTCTTGTTGAACCAGATGTCGTACGCGGCGTCGTACGTGCCCGACGACGGGTAGCGCATGGTGACGCTCGTGGTCAGCTGGCGGAAGCGCTGGTCGGAGGCCTGCAGGCCCGTGACCGGGAGCAGCCCGCCGGTGTCGCTGCAGTTGCCGTAGTGGCAGCCGAAGAACACGGACGGGTACGACTTCGGGGCGCCGTTCGTCGCCACGCTGCCGTCGGCGCGGTCGACCGTGAAGCCGGTGCTCGTCGGGGTGATGCACTGGGTGTCGGACGTGCCCCAGCGGTTGTTCTGCACGACGTAGCGCCCACCCTGGATGGTGGCGCTGCCGTACTGCTCGCAGATCTGCGTGGCGGCCTGCGCCGGCGGAGCTGCGGCGAGGCCGATGCCGGTGCCCGCGACGAGCGCGGCACCGAGCAGCCAGGCGACGGTGCGTCGCATGGAACCCCCAGAGGGTCGGGGCGCGGGGTGGGGTGGGAGCAGCCGCGGCCCCCCGCGCCGGCGCGGCCGCGACGCCCGACGCTACGGCGCACCCTCGGCGGGACGCCCGTCGAGAGGCCGCACCTAACCGTTTCGGGCGCCGACCGGCACGTGCGGGCTGGTGCTGCCGCGCAGGACGAGCCCACCCACCGGGACGACGACGGTGCGCTCGCCGTCGCCGTCGAGCACGGCGAGCACCGACTGCCCGACGGCGGTCCCGAGGGCGGCCATCGGCAGCGGCAGCACGGTGATCGGTGGCATGGCGAGGCGACAGAGGCCCGAGTCGCCGATGGCGATGATCGACACGTCCCAGGGCACGGTGAGCCCGCAGCGGCGTGCGACGTCGAGGCCGGCGAGCGCCCCGGTGTCCGTGTCGTAGGCGACGAGCGACGGCCGCTCGGGCGCGCTCAGGAGCGCGTGGGTCGCGGCGGCGACCGACTCGACGCTCGCGTCGGTCGCCCGGTGCGCCAGCAGGACGCCGGACCGTGCGGCGGCGGTGCGCAGGGCGGCGACGCGCGCCTGGGTACGGCGCAGGTCCATGGGGCCGGTCACGGCGGCGATCGCACGGTGGCCCAGCTCGACCGCGGCGGAGACGATCCGCTCGGCCACCTGCTCCTCGTCGAAGGTCACGCAGCCGAGGCCCTCGCCGTCGGCGGCCGGGGCCAGCACGACGCCGGGCGCCCCGAGGCGGCGCAGGGTGGCGACGCGCTCGTCGTCGGTGCGGACGTCGGGCACGACCATGAGCGTGAACCGCCGCTCCGCCCACCACTCGCGGTAGGTCTCGGCGAGGTCCTCGTCGGCGTCCGCCACGTGCACCGCCAGGCTCAGGCCGCGCGCGGCGACGACCTCGGTGGCCGCGGTCACGAACTCGAGGAAGTGCGCCTCGGCCGCGAGCGTGCCGGGTCGGCAGGTGACGACGAGGCCGACCGTGCGCGTGCCGCAGCGCACCGACCGGGCCGCCACGCTGGGCCGCCAGCCGAACTCCTCGGCGACCCGCAGGACCCGCTCGCGCGTCGCGGCGGAGACTCCCGGCCGGTCGTTGAGCGCGTAGGACACCACCGCTGTCGAGACGCCTGCGGCTCGCGCCACGTCGGTGATCGTCGGCCGATGGTGCGCACGCGTGCTCGTCCGGGTCATCTTCGCCCCCATGTTCCTCAGCCCCGGCGACGTGCGCCGGCTCCGCACCGCCCCCGCGGATGCACGGTGAGTCTCATCCGAAAGCCTGGACCGGTCAACACGTGCAGCGCTTTCGGTATACTTTCGAACCGTTGCGATAATCGCCGCGGCCTATCGTTAACAATTCATGAATTCAGCACGGGACACCTGGGATGCATTCAAGGTCGTCTCCCCGCAAGCCTCCGACCTGCCCGGATACGCTCCCACGCGGCCTTGTGGCAACGGTTGTCCCTTGGCGTTCCTCATCGCTAGTGTGAGGCGGCCGCGCCCGGCGAGGACGCCCGCGGCCGGCTGATTCCACGAGGGGCGAGTGGCATGGGCACACAGCCGTATCGATGGGACGAGGCGCGGGCCGGACGGGTGATCGGCGTCGTGTCGCCACTCGTCGGCGGGTTCTACTTTGGGAGCGTGGTGGCAGGTGTCACCCGCGCCGCCGCGCGCGCCGGCATGCGCGTCGTCGCCGTGCAGACGTTCCCCGGCCGACTGGCGCGCGAGAAGCACCGCAGCACGACCCTGCCCGGCGACCGCGGCGGCCTCGGCATCATGGACGGCATCGTCGTCATCACCGAGGCGCTGCCCCCGGACCGGCTCGCGCGGCTGGTGGCGGGCGAGCGGCCGGTGGTGCTCGTCGGGACCGACGACCCGCCCGCCGGGGCGCCCGTCCTGCGCCCGGACAACGTCGGCGGGGCGCGGGCCGCCGTCGAGCACCTGCTCCGGCACGGGCACACGCGCATCGGCTTCGCCGGCGACCTCGCACAGGGCGACGTCCGCGAGCGCTACGAGGCGTACCTCGCCACGCTGCGCGCGCACGGCATCGAGCCGGAGGACTCCTGGTTCCTGCCCGCCGCGGGCAACTCGGCGCAGGGCGGCGCCGACGCGGCCGAGCTGCTCGTCGGTGCCACCGCTCCCGTGACGGCCACCGTCGCTGCGACCGACCTCGCGGCCATCGGGCTCGTGCGCGGCCTCCAGGCGGCCGGCGCGGTGCTCCCGCGGGACCACGCCGTCGTCGGGTTCGACCGGACCATGGGCGGTGCCCGCAACGCGCCGCGGCTCACCACTGTCGACCCGCACCACGACCTCGTGGGCGAGCTCGCCGTCGCCCACCTCGTCGCCCGGCTGCGCGGCGGCGACCGCCCGGAGCCGCCCACCCGCGTGCCGGCCACCCTGGTCGTCCGCGAGTCGTGCGGCTGCGACCGGGTCGCGACCTGGAGCGTGGCGA
>JAEWYD010000001.1 GCA_023462275.1 Actinomycetes bacterium | reverse complement strand
CACGTGAACCGGGCCCCGCGGCGCGCGCTCGCGGCCGCCGTCGTCGGCCTCGTGGCGCTGGTGCCCGCCGGCTGCGTGCGGGGCGACGCCCCGCCGACGGGCGACGGTCGGACCATCGCGTTCCTGCTGCCCGAGTCCAAGACCGCGCGCTACGAGACGACCGACCGGCCCGAGTTCGTCGCGCTCGTCGCCCAGACCTGCCCCGACTGCCACGTCATCTACGCCAACGCCGGCGGCGACGCGGCTCGCCAGCAGCAGCAGGCCGAGTCGGCGCTCTCCCAGGGCGCCCGCGTGCTCGTGCTGGACGCCGTGGACGCCGTCGCGGCGCGCGGGATCGTCGAGGCGGCGGCCGCGCGCGGCGTGCAGGTGGTCGCGTACGACCGGTTCATCTCCGAGGTCCCGCTCGCCTACTACGTCGCGTACGACGCCGGTCGCGTCGGGCAGATGCAGGGGGAGGCGCTCGCCGAGGCGGTCGCGCCGCTCGTCGACGACCCGCGCGAGGGCGTGCTCCTGGTGCACGGCGCCCCCACCGACCCCAACGCCGCCATCATCAAGACCGGCCTCCGCGAGGCCATGTGGGGCAGCGGGGTCCCGGTGCTGGCGGAGTACGACTCGCCGGACTGGAGCCCCGACGCCGCGCAGCAGTGGGTCGAGTCCCAGCTCACGGTGTACGGCGACCGCGTGGTCGGCGTGTACGCGGCCAACGACGGGACCGCCGCCGGGGCGATCTCGGCGCTGCGCGCGGCGGGCATGGACGACCCGGTCCCGCCCGTGACCGGGCAGGACGCCGAGCTCGCCGCCGTGCAGCGGATCGTCTCGGGCGACCAGCTCATGACCGTCTACAAGCGGATCGGGCAGGAGGCCCGCATCGCGGCGACCGTGGCCGTGGGCCTCGCCCGGGGCGAGGACGTGCCCGCCGGCACGCTCATCGACGGCGTGCCGTCGCGCCTGCTCACCCCCGTCGCGGTGACCCGGAGCACGCTCCGGTCGGTCATCGTGGGCGGCGGCGTCTTCTCGGTCGACGAGATCTGCACCGAGACCTACCGTCAGGACTGCCAGGAGCTCGGGCTCCTCGAGGGGGACTCATGACCCGCCGCCCCGTGATCTCGTTGCGCGGCATCACCCACAGCTTCGGCGCCGTCCGGGCCCTCATCGACGTGGACCTCGACGTCTACGCGCAGGAGGTCGTCGCCGTCGTCGGCGACAACGGCGCCGGCAAGTCGACGCTCGTGGACGTGATGGCTGGTGCGCTCGTGCCCGACGCCGGGGAGGTGGTGCTGGGCGGGCAGGAGGTGCGCCTCGTCTCGCCGGGGCTCGCCCGGCAGCTCGGCATCGCCGCCCTCTTCCAGCCGCTGGCGCTGTGCGAGGACCTCGACGTCGTCGAGAACCTGTTCCTCGGCCAGGAGCTGCGCCGCGGCCCGTTCCTGGACGAGGTCGCCATGGAGAAGGAGGCGTGGCGGCTGCTCGCGTCGCTCGACGCGCGCGTCCCGTCGATGCACGCGGCCGTCTCCACCCTGTCCGGCGGGCAGCGCCAGGCGGTCGCGATCGCACGCGCGCTGCTGGGCGAGCCGCGGGTGCTCGTGCTCGACGAGCCGACCGCGTCGCTCGGCGTGACGCAGACGGCGGAGGTGCTCACCGTCATCGAGCGCGTCCGGGACGAGGGGTACGGGGTCGTGCTGGTGAGCCAGAACATGACGGACGTCCAGGCGGTCGCCGACCGCGTGGTGGTCCTGCGCCGCGGTCGCGTGAACGGCGTCTTCGACGCCGAGACCGCCAGCTACGAGGACATCATCGCCGCGATCACCGGGGTCTCCCCGTCCCGGCGGGCAGGAGGTGGAGCATGAGCGTCCCCGTCGTCGACCGGGCGGGCCTGCCGGTGCCCGCACGACCGGACTGGCGCTGGCGCGTCCGGGGCGGGGGCGACCTGGGCTCGATGCCGGTCGTCGTCTCGGCCGTCGTCATCGCGCTGGTGTTCGAGGCGATGAACGGCGCCTACCTGTCGGCGGACAACCTGGTGAACCTCACCCTGCAGGCGACGACGACGGGCATCCTCACGCTCGGCGTCGTGCTCGTGCTCATGGTGGGGCAGATCGACCTGTCCGTCGGCGCGGTCGCCGGGCTCTCGGCCGCCGTCGTGACCGTCGGGTTCGCGCGGCAGGGCTGGCCGCTCGCCGTGGCCGTCGTGGTCGCCGTGCTGGTGGGCGCGCTGCTCGGCGCCGGGTACGGGTGGCTGTTCACCCGGCTGGGCGTGCCGAGCTTCGTCGTGACGCTGGCGGGCCTGATGGTCGGCGTGGGCCTGCAAGCCCAGGTGCTGGGCGCCACCGCGTCGGTGAACCTGCCGTACGAGTCGTGGCTCGTGCAGTTCGCGCAGCAGCGCTTCCTGCACCCGCTCGCCGCCGGCGGGATCGTCGTCGGCGTCGTCCTCGTCACCCTGGCCTCGCGGCTCGTCGACCGGCGGCGTCGGATCGCGGCGGAGCTGCCGGCGCCGACGCTCGTGGGGATCGCGGGCCGGACGGGGGCCCTGGCCCTCGGGCTCGGGCTGCCGGTCTGGTACCTGTACCTGAGCCGCGGGGTCGGCGCGATGGTCGCGGTCTTCCTGCTGCTCGTCGCGGTCACGGACGTGCTGCTGCGCCGCACGCGGTGGGGCCGCTCGGTGCGGGCGATCGGCAGCAACGTGGAGTCCGCCCGGCGGGCCGGCTTCCCGGTGCGCCAGGTGTACCTGGGCGCCTTCACCGCCTGCGCGGCGCTGGCCGCGTTCGGCGGCGTGGTCTCGGCGGGGCGCCTCGCGGCGGCGTCGCAGAGCACCGGCGGCGCCGACACGACCCTGACGGCGATCGCCGCGGCCGTCATCGGCGGCTCGAGCATCTTCGGCGGCCGGGGGAGCGCCTGGTCGGCCGTGCTCGGGGTCGGCGTCATCCACGCGATCTCCAACGGGTTGACGCTGGTCAACGCGGACGGCTCGCTGCGCTACATGGTGACCGGCGTCGTGCTCGCGCTCGCCGTCACCGTCGACGCGGTCGCGCGGCGAGGACGGTCGGCGCCGTCGCGGCGCTGAGGTAGGGCGCCGTCAGCGGAAGACGACGGTCCGGTGGCCGTTCAGCAGCACGCGGTGCTCGGCGTGCCAGCGGACGGCCCGGGCCAGCGCCCGGCGCTCCACGTCCTGGCCCAGGCGCACCATCGCCTCGGCGCTGCGCGTGTGGTCCACGCGCTCGACGTCCTGCTCGATGATCGGGCCCTCGTCGAGGTCGCCGGTGACGTAGTGCGCCGTGGCGCCGATGAGCTTGACGCCGCGGTCGTGCGCCTGGGCGTAGGGGCGGGCGCCCTTGAAGCTCGGCAGGAACGAGTGGTGGATGTTGATGATCCGGCCGGACAGGGCGCGGCAGAGGTCGTCGGACAGGATCTGCATGTAGCGCGCGAGGACCACGAGCTCGACGTCGAGCTCCTCGACGAGGGCGAGCAGCCGGGCCTCGGCGTCGGCCTTCGTCTCGCGCGTGACGGGGACGTGGTGGAACGGGATGCCGTAGAACTCGGCCAGCCCGGCCAGGTCGGTGTGGTTGCCCACGACGCCGACGATGTCCACCGGCAGGCCCTCCGAGCGCTGCCGGAACAGCAGGTCGTTGAGGCAGTGCGCGGCCGTCGAGACCATGACCAGCGTCCGCACGGGCCGGTCGACGACGTCGAGGTGCCACGTCATCTCGAACCGCGGCGCCAGGGCCTCGAGCGCGGCCGTGAGCTCCTCGCGCGACGCGGCGCTCTCGGCCTGCACCCGCATGAAGAACAGCCCGCTCAGCTGGTCGCCGAACTGCTGCGACTCGGTGATGTTGCCGCCGTGCTCGGCGAGCAGCCCGGCGACGGCGTGCACGATGCCGGGGCGGTCGGGGCAGGAGAGCGTGAGCACCCAGTGGGTCGGTGCGGGCG
This sequence comes from Actinomycetes bacterium, assembly GCA_023462275.1. GTDB lineage: Bacteria > Actinomycetota > Actinomycetes > Actinomycetales > Cellulomonadaceae > Actinotalea. The sequence continues at coordinate 78 of JAEWYD010000001.1, read as the reverse complement.
TGTCGGTCACGAGCGCGAGGGTAGTCGCCCGCGCGCCCGGTCAGTCGCGCGCGCCCACGAGGTCGCGGTCCCCGATCG